>JABDBG010000016.1 GCA_013288745.1 Bacteroidota bacterium | reverse complement strand
ATACCAATATAAATTTCCATCCATAGGTTTTATTAATTGAGCAGGATATTTTTCCGGCTGATAGGGACTAGTAAAGATCGTATGCAAAACTGCAGCCTTAGCTTTGCCTGTCACTAAAAAAATAATATTATGAGCCTGATTCAGTAGAGGTTCGGTCATGGTTACTCGATACATTTTTTGCTCTTCAACGTATACTTCTTTTACCCAGCGATCTTTTTCATGTAGTACTTCTGTTCCGGGGAATAGTGAAGCTGTGTGGGCATTTTCGCCCAATCCTAAAAATATAAGATCAAATTTCGGCGGCTTATTTTTAAAGAAATCTTTCAGGTCCTGTTCGTATTTTTTTGCTGCTTCTGCAGGAGGTAAATTCACCGGTGTAATATGTAGGTTCGTTGCAGGAATATCGATCTTATCCAGCAACAAAGATTTAGCAACGTAGGCATTGTTTAATTTATCATCCAGTCCAACACAGCGTTCATCCCCCCAAAAAATAACTGTCTTTTTCCAGGGCATTCTTTTTTTATACGGTTCAGTAGCCAATAATTTATATAATTCATTGGGTGTACTGCCGCCTGAAAGTGCCAAAACAAATTCTCCGTTTCGAGCGATCGATTCATTGGCTAATTCAATAATAAAACTGGCTGTTGCCTCACATAGTTCAGCAACATCTTTAAATACGTGTATATCTTTTGTCTCGTTCACTATTTTGATTTAGGCGGTGTTACAAACCAGTTGTGTCCGTCTCGCGCGATCAATGCCTCTGCATCTTCAGGGCCAGTCATACCTGCGGCATAATTAGGAAAACTTGTTGAAGGATTTTTTTCCCATTGTTCAATGATCGGCATTACTACTTTCCAGGCAGCTTCTACCTGATCGGCACGCATAAATAAGGTTGAATCTCCTTCCATAATATCCAGCAATAATGTCTCGTATGCTTCAGGCGTTGTGGATGTATAAGATTCGTTGTAATCATATTGCATATCTACAGGTGCCATCAACATTTCCAAGCCCGGGCGCTTTGCCTGGAAACCAAGCTTAATGCCCATATGCGGCTGAATATTTAACACCAACCTATTCGGCTGCCAGTTACCAGTTGCACTGTTAGGGAAAGATTGATGAGGCACCGGACGAAACTGCATGCTGATAACAGAAATTGTTTCGTTCATATGTTTACCGGTGCGCAAATAAAATGGAACGCCCTGCCATCTCCAGTTATCAACAAAAAATTTAACCGCTGCGAAAGTTTCAACATTAGAATTTTTATTCACGTCCTGCTCGTCGCGATAGCCGATTACTTTTTCACCTTCGATCCAGCCAGGGCCGTATTGTCCGCGTACGGCATTTAAATGCACTTCGTCAGGTTTTATTATCCTGATGGCATTTAATACATCTACTTTTTTATTGCGTACTTCATCTGCATCAAATGAAACGGTTGGCTCCATTGCAATAAGACATAATAATTGCAGGATATGATTTTGTATCATATCACGCAATGCACCTGCGGTTTCATAATAATTGCCGCGTGTACCAATACCTAACTGTTCCGAGACTGTTATCTGTATGTGATCTATGTAATTACGGTTCCAGGTAGGTTCAAACATGGCATTTGCAAAACGGAATGCCAAAATATTTTGCACTGTTTCTTTACCTAAATAATGATCCAAACGATATATCTGAGATTCATCATACATACCATGTAACAGATCATTTAATTTTTTAGCACTATCGTAATCACGACCAAAAGGCTTTTCAATAACAATGCGGCTCAGCTCTTTATTTTCTACTAATTTAGAATTACCAAGCTTAGTCGCGATCTCTTCGAAATAACTTGGCGGAACAGCCATGTAAAAGATCCTGGTTACCGGTGCATTCCATTCTTTTTCATACTTCTCTATCTGTTCTTCTAATTTATCATAAGTTGATTGTTCGTCGAAACCTCCTTTATTATAAGTGATTTGTTTTTCGAATTCACTCCAATCTTTCTCATCTGCTTTTCCTCTTCTTGAAAATTTATCTACCCCATTTTGCATATGCTCACGAAAAGCTTCGTCATTCATCTCTGTTCTGCTTACGCCGATCACTGCGAAGTTTTTTGGCAGCCATTTATCCAAATGAAGATTATAAATACCCGGCATTAATTTACGCCAGGTAAGATCTCCTGTGGCGCCTAAAATGACTATAACTGTTGGTCCTACACTATTTGCTGATTTCATTTTCTTTAATTAAGAATGTTGAATTAAGAACTTTAGCTCTTATTTATCTCGATTTTTTCACTTTTTGGTTTTGACTTTTCACTTTCGACTTTACTTAGTTTCCCAATGCGTATGAAAAGTTCCATCACGATCAGTACGCTGGTATGTATGTGCACCAAAATAATCGCGCTGTGCCTGCAATAAATTAAATGGCAACCATGCACTGCGATAAGTATCATGATAAGCCAAAGACACCATCAATGCTGGGACAGGAATACTTGCATCAACCGCTTTTTTAATGACCGCTCTTATTCCATCCTGTGCCGATTCTAATTTTTTAGCAATCCCGTCATTGATCAGAATATTTGATAACTCCGGATGCTTTGCAAAAATACTGCGGATATCTTCTAACAAAGCTGCACGTATGATACAGCCACCACGCCAGATAGCTGCGATCTCATCTAATTTTAATCCGTATTTATATTCGCCTGATGCATGATATAATAAAGACATGCCCTGTGCATAGGTTGTTATCATTGAAAAATACAATGCCTGTTCTACTGCATCAATAAAGGCTTCCTTTTCTGTTGCAGATAAAGGTGCTGTTGCAGGCTTTGCAGTAAATAAATTTTGTTGCACTTGCTTGCGTTCATCTTTCAATGCAGATAAGTCACGCGCGCTAACAGCAATATCAATTACCGGAATGGGAATATGCTGGTTCAATGCATCCTGTGATGTCCATTGTCCTGTTCCTTTTTGTCCGGCGCTTGCCAATATCATATCTACTAATCTGTTATCGGTCAGGTCATCTTTTTTCGCAAAGATATCTGCAGTAATTTCTACCAGGAAAGATTGCAGGTCTTTTTTGTTCCATTTAGAATATAACTCATGCAGTTCATCATTATTCAACCCTGCCACATCTTTTAATAGCTGGTATGTTTCTGCGATCAATTGCATTAAAGCATATTCGATACCGTTATGTACCATCTTCACATAATGTCCTGCAGATCCCTTACCAACATACGTTACACAAGGCTCGTTATTTACTTTTGCGGATACGGCTTGTAACATCGGAGCCACTCTATCATATGCTTCTTTTGCGCCGCCCGGCATAATGCTCGGACCAAACCTTGCACCTGATTCGCCGCCGGAAACTCCCACACCCATAAAATGGATATTCTCTTTTGCTAATTGTTCCGTACGGATATCTGTATCTGTAAAATGAGAATTTCCACAATCCATCAACAGATCATCTTTTGTTAAGAATGGTTTTAGTTCCAATATCACGCTATCCACTATCGGTCCTGCCGGAACTAAGAACATAATCACTCTTGGCTTTTTTAAAGAGTTAATGAACTCAGGCAAACTACTCGTGCTGGTGACATTTTTTGATGGAGCTTCTTTCACCAAAACTTTTACCTGATCCTCATTCTTATCGAAGCCCGAAACACTAAAGCCGTGGTCGCTTATATTGTAAACAAGGTTGCGGCCCATTGTGCCCAACCCTATCATTCCAAAATCGTATTGTTGTTGTTCCATATTTTTATTACTTGTGTAAAAAGTTAACGTGACTTATTTTTTCTTTGACCGAATCTAAACTGGTGTATTGCATTGCGTGTAAACCAACACTCCTGGCTACTTCAACAAACATCAGGCGATCATCGATCATCAATGCATTGTTCGGTAATGTATGTGCGATATCGCAGGCTGTGTGAAAAATATCTGTATCAGGCTTACGGAATTTTACATAGCAGGAAGAAACAAATGCATCAAACAGTTCATTTAGTTTGAATGTTTTGATCCTGTATTCATTCAACTCTCTACCTTCGTTGCTAACTGCAATAACATGTAATTTATGTTTTGCCTTCAGCTCTTTAAAGAACGCTATATTTTCAGGGAAAGGTTTTGATTGTTCGAACATGAACTTTTTAAAATCATCAACAGAAAAATCTCTCGGCTCATAAAAAACCAATCTTTTTAAATATTGATCGAGCGTAAGCTTGCCCATTTCATACGTATCGAAAGTAAGATGATGGCGCTCATCCATCTCTTTAAAGTCCAGTTTGAATTTTTCTGCTGCTAATTTTCGGGAAGAACCTCCCCAGCCATTCGTTAAAAGTACGCCGCCGATATCTAAAAATAATGTGCCTATTTGATCGCCTTTCATTGTTATGCTTAATATATTCTAAAGTTAGGATGTTTGTATTGACTTTTGCCTCCTCCCATCACAATTCACTATTTCATATTACTATCTTCTATGATAGCTATTTTCTTCAGTCTCCGCACATGCCTTTCTTCATTACTAAATACGGCTTTTAAGAAAGTGAACACCACTTCACGAGCCAATTCTATGCCAATTATACGCTGTCCGATGCACAATACATTTGCATCATCATGTTCAACACATTGATGAGCCGAATAGGTATCATGACAAACTCCTGCACGAATACCTTTGAATTTATTGGCGGCCACACTAACGCCAACGCCGCTACCACAAATGATAATACCTCTTTCTCCTTGTTTAGAAAGGATCGCTTTTGCTACTTTTTCGGCATAATCAGGATAATCATCGGGCTGATTTGAATCGAAAGTACCAAGGTCACTAACGGTATAGCCTTTTTCCTGCATTTCTTTAACGAGTGTAGCTTTATAGTCAACCCCTGTATGGTCGGATGCAATAATTATTTTCATAGCTTAAAATTACAAAATCAATAGGTTACTTCTGTCACAGTAGTATTGATTTTTGTTTGGGTAGATATTGTTTCATTTTTGTTTGTGGCATCTTCGTAATGGGCATCGTAATCTTTATGCAAAGTATTCATTATCCTGTCCCAGAATGTAAAATACAATCCGTAATTGCCTTTAAAATACTGGTGGTGCATATTATGGTTCACAGATGTATTGAGCCATTTGCCAAACCAGTGTTTGTTAAAATTTTGTGGGTATAATTCAAAACCTAAATGTCCGTACACATTATACATTGTCATGATCATCAAAATAAAAAACAGATGTAACACATGAACAGGAATAGTGAATGCATAAACGATAATTACACCGGCTTCAACAAAGGCCTCCGTTGGCTGAAAGGCAAAAGCTGCGAATGGTGATGGATTAGTGCTTTTATGATGTACCACGTGAAAGAATTTAAACAACTTAGGATGATGCATTAAGCGATGCATCCAATAAAAATAAGTATCGTGGATCAATAATAATAAAGGGAAAGCCAGTATAAAATAAGCCGTTCCATATTTACTGATATGCCAGTAAATTGTAGTGTGCGGTTTAACGAAACGATTGTTTAAAATAAAAGGAATGGTAGCGAAAATGAAGAAAGTGATGAAAGAATAAAACAACTCTCTTTGATAATCTTTATTACTTGGCCAGCGCTTTTGTATCTTTTTTACAAATGGATGATTTTTAAAGATCACATAAAATATCAAAAAAGCAGCACCTGCAAAGAACAAGTACCGGATGATACTAAATATGAAAGTATAAATTGATTGTCCGACTGAGTCTGTAGGCATGAACATACAATATAATTTAAGATTCAGACACTTGAAACACCTGAATGTTTAATACGAGAAGAATATCTCTGTAGCGCCATAACCATAGCTAGGATGGTATTGGTTGATAAAAGACTTCACTTCTTTTTTTGTTTTTAAGATATCGTGAATTTCATCTCTTAATTTTCCTACACCAATGCCATGGATCACTACCAAAGAAGTTTGATAATGCGCCACTGCCAGGTCATAGAATTTTTCGAAAGCTTTTAACTGGATGGTTAGTATCTCGAAATTACTGAGGTGTTTCCAGCTATCCGTTAGCTTTTCGATATGTAGATCAATAACCGATCTTGCAGATTCTAAATTTTCTCTTGATTTAGACGCATCGTATATTCTAAAGCCGGCATTGTTCAATTTACTTACATCAAATTTTTCTGTTTCTACTTTATCAGGATAATTTTCAAATAATATATAAGAAAATGTCGCTTCATTTTTCAATTGCATCTCTTCGATCCTTTTAAATAATTGCTTTGCTTTTATTTTTAAAGATGCTTCATAATACAAAGCTTTCTTTTTATCGGGATTCAATAAAGAAAATTCAAAATCAAATCTCGGACTATCATTCATATCCTCAAACTTCACATCGTGCAAATAAAAATCGTGCAATGGCTCTATTGAATTTTTTAATAAAAAACTACTGTCGCCGGCGATCATGCAGTTGTAAGTAAAATTTAAAGCGTTATCTGTTTGATTGATCAAAAAGATCTTGATCTTTTCAACGATATCATCGTCAAAAACATCTTTATCATACACCGGCAAAAAATTGAGCCATACACCTTCTGCCACTTTATGTTTGGTAGGCGTTTTTTCTCTTTTTACGTTATCAATATAAACTGTAGCAGGCTTTTTTTCAATAGCGCGCTTTTCTGTAAACATTTTAAAATAAGGAAAATCGATCTGATCCATATAGGCAGGAAACTTCACTCCTTTCACTTCTATCATCACCATTTTATCATTGATGATCTCAACGACCTTTCCTTCTTCGTTAGAAAGCAGCACCAATATCTTATCGCCTATTTCGTATTTCATTTTTTTGTCTGAATTGGGATTCGTCCGATTAAAAGATTAATGGGATCTTCTATCAAAGTTACAAATTATGTACTTTGTTTTGCCAGATTACTGTTGTGGCGACTGTACATAAAATAGATAACCAAACCGATCACTAGCCAGATAACGAAACGTAACCAGTTAGTATAACCAAGTTCCGTCATTAAGTAAAAACAACTGGCCAGTCCAAGGACAGGAATTAAAGAAAGGTTTTTTAGGAATGACAGAACGGTCAGGCCTACTGCGAGAATTACAAAAAGAAAGAAGGGCAATTTATCCCTGAATCCTTCCCAATCTCCATCATAATGAAACAGCCCTAAAAAGTTCTTCCATAAAAATATCAGTCCGACAATAAACAATACCGGCGAAATAAATTTAGAATTGATATAAGGCATTTTAAATTTAGCGCCTGTGAGGTCTTCTTCTTTTGCAGGCAATAACAAAACGCCGCCGCAAACCAACACAAAAGCAAACAAGGTTCCGATACTTGTAAGGTCCGTAACTTCTGTAAGGTTGACAAATAATGCCGGCACTCCTACAACAACACCTGTTAAAATAGTAGAAAAAGAAGGTGTTTTATATTTTGGATGGATGCGGCTGAATATTTTTGGCAGTAAACCATCGCGGCTCATACTCATCCAGATACGTGGTTGTCCTAATTGAAAAACCAATAATACACTAGCCGTGGCAATGACGGCACTAAATGAAATGATATAACTGATCTTATTTAAATGCACGGCCCTGAAAACATATGATAAAGGATCGGCCACCTGCAAATTTTTGTATGAAACCATTCCTGTTAAAACAATAGCGATCAAAATATATAAGACGGTACAAATTATTAAGGAGTATATCATCCCTTTAGGAATATCCCTTTGCGGATTCTCGCATTCTTCTGCAGTGGTGGAGATAGCATCAAAACCAATATAAGCAAAGAATACGGCTGATACGCCTTTCATTACGCCGCCAAAACCATTAGGTAAAAAAGGCGTCCAGTTTGCCGGTGCTACATAAAAAAAACCGATCGCGATCACTGCCAGAACGATCACTATTTTTAAACCCACCATATAATTGGTAGCGCGTTTTGTTTCTTTGATACCAATATATACCAGCCAGGTGATCAGCAACACGATCAATAATGCGGGCAAATTTGCAATGACACGGATGCCGCCCAGTTCCGGCGCGTTTGCCCATGCGAGGTAAGCAGTTCTTACACCATCATTCAAGTCTGCCAGCTTTGTACCTGCCGCCATTTCTTTAACGGCTTCTGTAAAACCTCTGAAAGCCGATAAATAATCTGTGGTAAGATATGCTGGAATATGAATACCGAATCCTTCCATAAAATTCACAAAATAAGCGCTCCAGGAAATAGAAACAGCTACATTGCCGATGGCATATTCCATCAACAGATCCCAGCCAATGATCCAGGCGATCAATTCCCCGAAAGAAGCATAGGCATAAGTATAAGCACTACCGCTAACGGGTATACGAGAAGCAAATTCAGCATAACATAAAGCAGAGAACCCGCAGCAGACTGCCGTTAGGATAAATAATAACACAACACCCGGGCCACCATTATAAGATGCATCGCCAATGGTTGAAAAGGTGCCGGCACCTACAACTGCCGCAATACCCATGGCAGTAAGGTCTTTTACTTTTAATACTTTTTGTAAACCAGCCGGGTGTTCTGCATCAGAATAACCTTCTTCTGCATCTTTCAATATTGCGGTAATACTCTTTTTGCGAAAAAGCTGATTTGGCATAATTATTAATTACTTCTCCCTTTGTATCAGATAAGCTGCTAATTCAGTCAAAGGCTTTTTTCTTACAGACTGAACAGCGGTATCTTCTAAATGTTGTAAAGCTGTTTGTAAATATTTTTCTTTCAACTCATTTGCCCAGGCATCTACTTTACAATCCTTAAATATCTGTAGCACTTTTGTTACTTTATCTGCAGGATTTTCCTGCATCAATCTTTTTAATTCTTTACGTTGTTCAGCAGAAGCTGTTTCCAATGCATAGATCATTAAGAATGTCTTTTTATTGGCAATGATATCTCCGCCTACCTGCTTACCAAATTTTTCAGGGTCGCCAAAGGCATCTAAATAATCATCCTGTACCTGGAAAGCGATGCCCAGGTTTTTGCCAAATTCATATAAATGATGTTGACTATCGCCGGCCGCTCCTCCCAATATAGCACCAAATTGTAAACTTGCCGCCAATAATACCGAAGTTTTTAGTGTGATCATGTGCACATATTCATCCAGGCTCACGGTTTCTTTTTGTTCAAAATCCATGTCTAATTGCTGACCTTCGCAAACTTCCCTGCCAACCTTATTAAATAGCTGCAATACTTTGGGTAAATGATCCGGCTTTATCTTACTAATATAATCGTAGGCTCGTACTAACATTACATCTCCCGCTAATAACGCCGTTGATTCGCCGTATTTGGTATGTACGGTTTCCATTCCACGGCGCAGCGGCGCTTTGTCCATTATATCGTCGTGTATCAAACTGAAATTATGGAACAGTTCAATGGCAGTCGCCATGTGATATGCGTCAGCGCCTATCTCATCAAATAACTCGTTGCCCATTAGGCATATGGCAGGACGAATCCTTTTGCCTCCTATCTGTAAAATATACTCAGCCGGTTCATATAAAGTAGCGGGAGTTTCGGGGAAATGACGCGTATTAAAATGCGTATTGATCTTTTCCGATAACTCTTGAAATGAATGCATTGATAAAGCTTTACAACAAAAATAACTGATTCAAAACAGTCGGGTTATTTTTTATAGAAATCTTTTGTTTATTTTGCCGACAATATGAAGATCATTTTAAGGAACGAGTGGACGATCGCGCTGTTGGCTATTATATTATTCATGCCTTTTCTGGGCCATGTACACCTGTTTGATTGGGATGAGATAAATTTTGCAGAAAGCGCCAGGGAAATGATGGTCTCCCATAACTATTTTTCCGTACAGATCAACTACCAGCGCTTTTGGGAAAAGCCCCCATTGTTTTTTTGGTTACAGGTTATCAGCATGAGGCTCTTTGGCGTAAATGAATTTGCCGCAAGATTTCCGAATGCGGTTTGTGCTATTGTTACTTTGGTTTTGATCTTCCGTATCGGTAAAAAGATATTCAACGAAAATTTTGCAAGGATCTGGGTAATGATCTACCTGGGTACAATATTGACTTTCCTGTATTTTAAAAGCGGTATCATCGATCCGATCTTTAATCTATTTATCTTTCTAAGCATTTATCATTTTTATCTGTTGACACTTAACGCGACCAATAAATTAAAATATGCTTTTTTAGTAGGACTGTTTTTAGGATTAGCCGTATTAACGAAGGGGCCGGTGGCGATTGTTATCGCCTTATTATCTTATGGCACTTATGTATTGACCAGCAGATTCAAATTCTTTATCAATTGGAAAGAGTTCTTGACTATCATCGTAACAATAACAGCCGTGTGCTTTTTATGGTTTGGTGTGGACCTTGTAAAGAATGGGCCCTGGTTCTTAATTCAATTTATACAGTATCAGATCAGGTTGTTTAGCACAAGTGAAGCTGATCATGGCGAACCATTCTTTTATCACTGGTGGGTTTTATTGATCGGATGTTTTCCTGCTTCGGTATTTTTTATACGCGGGCAATTTGTAACAGCAAAGACTTCACAACAAAAAGCATTTAAAAAATGGATGCTGATATTATTTTGGGTAACATTATTACTTTTTTCTATTGTTAAGACGAAGATCGTTCACTACTCATCGCTCTGCTGGTTTCCGCTTACTTTTTTGGCGGCACTGTGCGTATATGATCTTTGGGAAAGAAAAACAGAATTAAACAACTGGCTAAAAGCCTTATTGGGATTGATCGGTATTGCCATGGCAACTGCTATTACAGCAGTTCCATTTGTAATGATGCACAAAGAACTGTGGGTTGATAAAGTGCAGGATGTTTTTGCCAGGGGAAATTTACATGCAGATGTGCATTGGGTTTGGAGAGATGCCATCGGTGGTATCATTCTATTCATTGGCGTGCTCACTTATCTTATCTCAAAAAATATCCAACAAAAAACGATCGTACTTTTTTGTTCGCTGACCATTTGTTGTTTCTTTACAAGTATAATTATTGCGCCGAAGATCGAAGCCATATCACAAAGAGCCAATATCGAATTCTTTGAAGCCCAGCAAGGAAAAGATGCCTATGTTGAAACGGTAGATTACAAAAGCTATGCACAGTATTTTTATACTAAGAGCCTGCCGCACACCAATACAAATGAGTTAAACAATGAATGGCTGATACATGGCAATATTGATAAGCCGACTTATTTATCTATTAAGATTCAGAACGCGGAAAAGCTGGATACAGTTTCGGGAATTATTAAGCTTTACAAAAAAAATGGATTTGCTTTTTATGAAAGATTACCCAATGACAGTTTGAAGAGATAATTATTTCTTAAAGATAAAATACACGGCAAGGATCAGGAAACCAAATCCGATCGCGTGATTCATCCTAAAGTTTTCATTCTTAAAGAAGACAATAGTAAAAACAGTAAACACAGTTAATGTAATTACTTCCTGAATTACTTTTAATTGCCATAAAGTGAACGGGCCGCCATTTTCTACAAACCCGATCCTGTTGGCCGGCACCTGGAAAGAATATTCAAACAAAGCAATTCCCCAGCTGATCAGTATCACACCAACTAAACTTAAACCATTGAACCAGCTCCATTGCTTGAATTTCAAATGGCCATACCAGGCGAAAGTCATAAAAGTGTTAGACAATATTAAAAGTCCTATTGTTATAAGTGCTTTTCTCATTTAATAATTATTAAGTTTTTTACATCGTACATTAAACATCGTACTTTGAATTAACTCTCGTTATATATTTTCAATACAGTATGACGTAAATTACTTCCGGCATCGCTTAAAATAAAATTAATTGCTTCCGCTACGTCTTTTGTGGGAACCCATTTCGTAAAATCAGCATCGGGCATGGCAGATCTGTTTAAAGGCGTATCCATTATGCTCGGTACAATTACAGATGCCGTAATTTTCGGGTATTTTTTATTCGCATTGATCATATCTGCCAATGATATCACCATGGCTTTTGATAAAGCGTACGCAAAAGATTTAGCACCTTCCGAAGCAACCAGTGCGGCTTTAGATCCAACTAAAATAATTTGTCCGGCCCCTTGCTTTTCGAAATAAGCCAGCAAAGGTTTTACTAAATGAAAAGCGGTGAAAAAATTAAGGTCGATCATCTTTCTGATATCAGTATCAGCTGTATTTTCCAGTTCACCTGGCGCGTACCCTCCTACTAATAATACGGCGCCATAAATTCCACCTTTGGTTGTTATGGCTTTTTCTACAAATGCGGTTGCGGCTTTTTCATCTAACAAATCAACAGCTTCTGAAAACTGATCCGGCAGTGAATTGTATAAGTTAATATTTTTTTCATCCACAACTAACGATAAAGCAAAGCCGCTATCGCTTAATTTTCTTACAACATCTCTACCCAAACCTCCTGCTGCTCCGCTAATGATAATATTTTTATTACTCATAGTTTTTTTATAAATTTAGTTGTACAATTGAGTACGATATTACAACAAATCTAAAGCCAAATTGCTTTAATGGCAACAAAAACTGCTACACCAAAACATTTTATATTTCTTGCAATTGCTGCAGCGCTTACGGGCTGCATGTTTACTAAAAGAACCTGCAGTAAATATTATGCAAAAGCGTCTGCTAAAACGTATGATATGATTATTATTCCGGGTATTCCACTTGCAGGTGATAGTCTGCAATGGAGCAGGGTAATGCGAGGGCGTATATATTGGTCTAAATATTTATTTGATAAGGGCATTGCAAAAAATGTAATGTACTCGGGTGGTGCGGTACACACTCCTTATTATGAGGCGCAGATAATGGCGATGTATGCAGAAGCTATCGGCATACCGAAAGAAAATATTTTTACGGAAATAAAAGCAGAACACAGCACGGAGAATATTTACTATTCATATAAAAAATCGCAGAAATTAGGATTTAAAACTTTTGCGGTAGCGACAGATCCATTCCAGGCAAAACAAATACGCAAGTTTACTTATAAATTGGATCCAACTATTGATCTGATCCCATTTGTTGTTGATACTTTAAAAGCTTTGGAGCCAACCATGATCAATCCTACGATCCAATATAAAGAAGCTTTCAAAGAGAATTTTATTTCATTGGAACAACGTGAAGGTTTCTGGAAACGAACAAGAGGAACCTTTGGTAAGAATATTGATAAACATGCTTACGATTAGTAAACTGTTTAATTGTTTGATGGTTTAATTGTTAAAAATACATTTGAAGCAAATACTCTGATCAACAATTTAACCATACAACAATGCATCAATTTCTATGCTGATAGATCGGAGAATTATACAATTTCAAGCGCTTTAAAAAATAGCAGACCGAAACACCCAATACGCCAAAACCATATTTCATACTTCTTTTGAAATTGATGGAAGAAGCCTCATCAAAATACTTCGTGGGACAAGTAACTTCAGCAATTTCAAAACCCGCATCAAATATTTGCGCGATCATTTCATTATCAAAAATAAAATCATCGTTATTGGCTTCGTAATTTACTTTGCGTAATACGGCGCCGCTAAAA
This sequence comes from Bacteroidota bacterium, assembly GCA_013288745.1. Lineage (GTDB taxonomy): Bacteria > Bacteroidota > Bacteroidia > Chitinophagales > Chitinophagaceae > Ferruginibacter. The sequence goes on along the minus strand of JABDBG010000016.1, from coordinate 25,975 downwards.
GCACGATAGCCGGTATGGTATTCACTTAGCTTTTGTCCGAGTAATACATTTTGAGAAAAAGTAAGCGCCCTGTTTGCAATGTATTTATACATCGGCATACCGCCCTTTAATGCGCCTTTTCCTAAAATACGACTACCAAATACAACCGGGTAAAGATCGTTTGCAATAATACTGCTCATGGCCGGTATCAGCAGTGGTGTATATTGATAATCGGGATGTAACATTATCACCACATCCGCATTTAATTCTAATGCTTTATTGTAACAAGATTTTTGGTTACCGCCATATCCCCTGTTTTGAGGATGTGTAATAATATGGCGTATACCTAAACGTGTAGCCACTTCAACCGTATTGTCTTTACTGGCATCGTTCACCAATATCACATCATCAACTATATCAAAAGGAATTTCACGATATGTTTTTTCTAATGTCTTTTCTGCGTTATAGGCTGGAAGTACAACAACAATTTTTTTTCCGTTCAGCATAAACAAATTTTGCGCGAAGTAAATATTTTATTGGCAAGTGACCGCCATTATTTTTTTGATTTGATCTTTTTTCCTTTGGCTAGTTTAGCATTGTTTTTAACAGTACTAACGGTACCTTCAGATTCATCAGGTATCCAATGATAATCAAGCTGGCGTTTTGCAAGATTAGCCGCAACTACTTTTATCTTTATCTGATCGCCCATTCTGAATTTTCTTCCAGTGCGCATACCTACCAAAGCGTAGTCAGCTTCATCCAGACGGAAATCATCATAATCGCTCAGGTCCCTTACACTTACCATGCCTTCGCATTTATGCAGAACAGTTTCAACAAAGAATCCGAAAGAAGCTACGCCGCTGATGATACCATCAAATTCTTCACCCACATAATCCTGCATAAATTCAACCTGCTTGTATTTATTACCGGCTCTTTCTGCTTCCATTGCTTTTCTTTCCTTATCACTGCAATGCTTGCATTTTTCTTCCATTTTTTTATCTGGCTTCAGATTTTTATCCAGACATTCCTGTAAAACCCTGTGCACCATTACATCGGGGTAACGTCGTATCGGTGAAGTAAAATGACAATAATATTCAAAGCCTAAACCATAGTGGCCGATATTTTCAGAAGTATATATCGCCTTCGCCATGGTACGAATTCCTAATTGCTCCAATACATGCTGTTCAGGTTTGCCTTCTACTTCTTTTAATAAACTATTAAAAGATTTGGCAATGGCGGCCTGGTTATCCATATCGAATTTGTAACCGAATTTTTTTGCAAAGGCAACAAATGGCTTTAGCTTTTCTTCGCTCGGTGTATCATGCACGCGATATGGAAAAGGGATGGGTTCTTTATTTATCTTTATTTTTGAAACATATTCTGCGATCGTTTTGTTGGCTAACAACATAAATTCTTCGATCAGCTGATGTGATTCTTTGCTTTCTTTTACTACAATGCCCAATGGCTTTCCTTTGTCATCTAATTTAAAACGCACTTCCTGCGAAGAAAAATTGATAGCGCCTTTTGCAAATCTTTCTGCACGGAATTGCTTGGCTAAATTGTTCAATAATAAAAGCGCCTTTGGATGGTGCGGACCGTCTTTTTTCTCGATCACTTCCTGCACATCTTCATAAGTAAAACGATGGTTACTGTGTATCAATGTTCTGCCGATCCATTTGTGTTTGATCTCTGCCTTGTTGGTGATCTGAAAAATAACGGAGAAAGTATATTTATCTTCATTCGGACGAAGCGAACACAACTCATTTGATATCTTTTCAGGTAACATTGGATTTACTCTGTCCGGTAAATAAACACTTGTTGCTCTGTCGTACGCTGATTTATCCAAAGCGGTTCCCGGTTTTACAAAATGACTTACATCTGCAATGTGAACACCAATTTCATAACAACCATTATCTAAATTTCTTATAGAGATAGCATCATCAAAATCCTTAGCATCAACGGGATCGATCGTAAATGTTAAAATATCACGACAATCTTTTCTAACCCTTGTTGCCTCGCGTGTGATCACATCAGAAAGATCATTGGCTTCTTTCATCACGGCATCATCAAATGACAAAGGAAAGCCTGCTTCTAAAAGCAATTCTTTCATCGCCATATCATTGATATCCTCTGCCTGTATTACCGATACTACTTCGCCTTCCGGCTTTTTATCTCCTTTGGCCCATTTTACCAAACGCACTATTACGCGGTCTTTGTCAACAGCTCCATTTAATTTATCTAAGCCAACATGAAAATCAGGCACGGGCTTTTCAGAATCTGATACAAAAAATGCAAAATTCTTGCTTACCTGTATGCCGCCGATAAATTCAGTCTGTTTACGTTCTGCCACATCTACTATCTTACCTTCGATCCTGCTGCCTCTTCCGTTATCTTTTGAAATTTGCACTCGCACTGTATCGCCATGAAATGCCTGGCCAAAATCATTGGGTTTAACAATGATATCTTTTTCCTGGCCGTCCACAATTACATACCCCATTCCACTCCGTGAAATATCCAATTTACCTTTTACAATTACTACCTGTGATGATTTTTTAACCTGACCTGAATTCGTTTTACTCATAAATTTATCGTCTCTTCTATTTTATTTGCCTGAAATAAGATCGGGATGTTAGACTCTAATATTGAATCGGGATAATATATTAACTCCCTTAATCCAATAAATCTTACCAAATCTCAGTTCAGATAGGCTGCAAGTTAAGTAAACTAACCCGATACTAGACTTTGGCACAAATACTGTTAATGAAATGTTGATAGGTCAATGCAGATTCCTTAACTTTAAAACAAAAAATATTATGCAAAGTTATGATACAGTAGTTGGAGCATTAAACGGATTAAAAGCCAGAGGCTACACGCTTGATTTTAATGTTTCCTTTGATAAACTGATCTGTTCTGACAATAAGGTCCTTTTGAATCCTAATGAATTTGAAATAGTGGAAGTATATCGTTTTGAAGGCGAGACCAATCCTTCTGATGAAGATGTGGTGTATGCTGTTGAATCTAAACAAGGCAATATAAAAGGCACATTTACCAGCGCTTATGGTACGTATTCTGACGCTGTATCAACAGATATGATGAAGAAAATGGCCATGCATACAGATAAAATATAATAACCTTAGAATATTTACAGGAGAAACACCGGACGTTTCTCTTTTTTGATTTGGGGATATTAACAGTGTTCATTAAATTTGCATTGTTAATATAATGTACAATGATAACAGAAAGAAAAGAAATACAGGAACAGCGGATGAAGGGTTACTTCATTGAGGCAACAAAAGATATATTAAAAGGTGAAGGCCTTAAAAATATCAGCGTAAGGAATATTGCAGAGCGTGCAGGCTATTCGTTTGCCACGCTATACAATTATTTTAAAGATGTAAAGGAACTGGTATTTTATTGCGTAAAAGATTTTCAGACAGAATGTGAAACACATGTGAAAGAGCGTACGGATAAAACTACCAGAGGCTCAAAAAAATTAAAAGCCATTACAAAAGCTTACCTCGAATACTTTATTCAATATCCAGGTATTTTTGAATTATTTTTTATTGAAAAATTATCTGATATCGGCGGCAACCAGGAAGCATCCGCTTTGATCATTTCTTTTTTAGATAGATTATGCGAGGAAGAATGGAACTACTGTATCAAAAATAAACTGACGACCGAAAAAGATGCCGTACGAATAAAAACGAGTTTATTAAATGCTACTACAGGACTTTTACTTTTATACATACACAGAAGGCATCCTAAAGATTATACTGAGTACATCAAATTATCGGGCAATCAAATTGAACATATACTTAACGAAATAGGCAGTTAGGTTACAAAAAGAAATGATACTTTTGAAAACTAATTGACAGGCAACTATGTTGAAAAAATACGTGAGGGAAAATTTGTGGTTCTTAGTCCCGTGGTTATTATTCGTTATTGCCTGCAGTTATTTTTGTATCGCTTATAGCAAGGTTGACCTGCATTTAATGAGTAACCAATTTGTTGGTGGCTGGTCAGATACCCTGTTCCTCATTTTAACATCAACAGGCGATGGACTTATTATAATTATAGCCATTGTGATACTTCTGTTCTTCAATACAAGAATGGCCATTCAATTAGCGATCATTTTTGTTATCTCCTCCATTATAGCGCATCTCTTTAAAGATGTACTGATGGTGCATATGTACCGGCCTTATTATGTCTTTAACCATTTACATATCAAACTCAAATTGATCAATGGTATGTATATGAATGAGGTAAGCAGTTTTCCTTCAGGACATTCGATGACAGCATTTAGCCTGCTTGCTTTTTTTGCTTTTTATATACGTAATAATTATATCAAATTATTTTTTTGCATTACCGCGATACTGATTGCTTACTCAAGGGTATATTTATCGCAGCATTTTTTGATGGATATATTAGGAGGTTCTTTAATTGGCGTAATCACTGTCTTGCTTGTCATGGCCTACAGCAATATTTCTATGAAATACAATATGCCGCTTCGTGCTTATTTAAAATTGAAGAAAGAGTGAAGTGTTATTTAGCTGGTATTTTATTGCTATCATAATTCCTGAATATCAACCGTAAATTCTGGTCGTACGTGAAATAGTTATAGACCCAGTTAAAGAAAATAGATATACGGTTCTTTACACCCAGCGTTAAGAACAGATGCACTATCATCCAGGTTGCCCAGCCAAAAAATCCGCCGAAATGAAATTTAGGTTTCGCAAGATCAACTACTGCCAGGTTTCGTCCTACGGTCGCCATGCTCCCTTTATCTTTATAAGAAAAATCTTTTAGTGGTTTATTTTCTTTTGCCAGCTGCAGGTTTTTAGCGATCAGGTCTGCCTGCTGTATGGCCACCGGCGATAATTGTGGATGTCCTTTCGGATACGCTTCATTTTCTAAATTCGCAACATCTCCAATAGCGTAGACATTAGCTAATCCCTCTACCTTACATTGTTTATCAACTTTTATACGGTTCCCTTTTGCGATCAAGGATGGATCAATGCCTGCAGGCACATTTCCTTTTACACCTGCGGCCCATATCAATGTAGCAGCATCAATTGTATCGCCATTTTGCAGCGTTGCTTTTACACCATCATAATCCTTTACCATGGAATTGGTCATCACCTTCACTCCTAATTTTTCTAAATACCTTCTTGAATCAGCGCTTGATTGCTCACTCATCGTAGCTAATGTTTTTCCTAAACCTTCTAATAAATAAATGGTCATTTTAGAAAAATCGAGTTCAGGATAATCTTTTGGTAAAACATAATGTCGCATATCCGCGATAGCGCCACTTAATTCTACGCCCGTTGGTCCGCCACCTACAACAATGATCGTCATTAGGCTTTGCAGGTCCTTTTCATTTTTAGCGCTCACGGCTTTTTCAAAATTGTGTAAGAAACGGTATCTTAGTTCCAATGCCTCTGCCGTGCTTTTCATTGGCAGTGCATGATCAATAATGCTTTGGTTGCCGAAGAAATTTGTTCCTGCGCCGGTTGCAATGATCAATACATCGTAATTAAATTCGCCAATATCAGTAATTACTTTGTTCTGCTCACTTACTATCTGTTGTACTTCTGCCAATTTGATCCTAACATTTTTACTATTTTGAAAAACCCTGCGTAAGGGAAAAGAAATATTACTGGCATCTAAGCCAGCGGTTGCCACCTGGTAAAACAAAGGCTGAAACGCATGGTAATTATGCTTATCGATCAGCATAACTTCAAAACCTTCTTTATCGTTTAATTTTCGTGCGAGGCGCAGTCCGCCGAAGCCGGCACCTATTATTATTATTTTCATATCGGAATATTAATAAAAAATCCTGCCAAAGAGCAGGATTGTAATGTAATTCTTTTATAGATATGGTTTAATACAATAAACGAACCTTGATCGTATTCTTCACTTTCTTTAAAAGTGCCAGCGCTTCTGCACTTAAAGCTTTATTAACGTCCAATACAACATATCCGATCTCATCATTTGTTTTTAAATACTGACCAACAATATTGATATGATTTTTAGAAAGTGTGGTATTTATTTCACTCAATACACCTGGTACATTATTGTGGATATGTAAGATACGGTGTGTTCCTTCCTGAGGAGGCAGGTTTAAACCCGGCGTTGTATGACTACCCGTTGTAATTCCTTTTTCTAAATATTTGTATAATTTATTACTTACATCTTCACCAATATTATGTTGCGCTTCCTGTGTGCTACCCCCGATATGTGGTGTTAAGATCACGTTGCTTAAGCCTTGTAATGGCGTGGTGAATTTATCGCCATTCTTTTCAGGTTCCCAAGGATAGACATCCACAGCTGCTCCGCTTAAATGACCTTCTTTCAAATATTTAGCTAAAGCATCCAGATCAACCACTTCACCTCTTGCATAGTTAATTAACGTACTGCCTTTTTTGAAATATTTTAAGTTGGTCTTATTGATCATATTTTTTGTGGTAGGCAATTCCGGCACGTGTAGCGTAACGATATCTGATACGGCCAGCATATCTTTCAACGTTTTCTTTTGTTCTGCATTACCTAGAGGTAATTTTGTTTCAACATCGTAGAACACCACTTTCATTCCCAGGCTTTCTGCCAACACACTTAACTGGCTACCGATACTTCCGTATCCGATGATCCCTAAAGTCTTTCCTCTTAATTCATAACTGCCGCTTGCATCTTTCATCCAGATACCCTGGTGTGCCGCAATATTTTTATCTATTATTTTACGGATCAGAATAATAGAAGCGCCGATTACTAACTCCGCAACGCTACGGGTATTGCTATAAGGTGCATTAAAAACCGCTACGCCTTTTTGTGTGGCTTCTTTAAGATCTACCTGGTTAGTCCCGATACAGAAACAACCAATGGCCTGTAATTTTTCTGCCGCATCCAATACTTTTTTAGTTATCTGCGTTTTGCTGCGGATACCTAAAAGATGAACGTTCTTTATTTCTTTTATTAATTGTTCTTCACTCAATGCCCCGCTTAATTTCTTTACACTCGTGTATCCTGCATTATTAAAATATTTCACCGCCGCATCACTGATATTCTCTAAAAAAAGTATGTTTATCTTCTCTTTAGGATAACTTGTTATTTTTTTTTCTGCCATGATATTTGATTTACTTCCGTATTTTGCGCAAATATATTCTATCTAATTCTTAATCTATTACGTTGTCGGGAATAAAATCTTTTTTTAATAGCGCAAAATCGGCTACTATTATTTCAGGGTCACTTACTTACAGTGCTTGTTTAGGTGCCATTTTCATTACAATTATTGGCTTCTCTGCCTGTCATTCCGGTGCCTCGGGACCAACAGAGCAACCGCAATTCAAAGCTGCTCCAACAGCGCTTTCTGCTATTCCAACACCTAATTTAATAGACCTGCCTGCCCCTACTCCCATATCCCCGGTATTGCAACAGCGCTTACACGATGGAGTTGAAGCCTGGTACAATATGCGTTTAAGGAACACCGGTTTTAACGGAGGAATGATAGTAGCAAAAAATGGCAATATCATATTTGAACAATATAAAGGGAATGCACATATTGGTGGCAAAGATGCTGTTACGGAAAATACGTCTTTTCAGATAGCATCTGTTTCTAAAACATTTACCGCCATGGCGGTATTGAAATTATACCAGGATAGCCTGATCAAGCTGGATGATGAATTCAGTAAATATTTCCCTCAATTCAATTATCCGGGTGTAACTATAAGGGATATGTTGAGTCATAGAAGTGGCTTACCTAATTACCTTTATTTCCTGGAAGATCTGCATTGGGATGAAACAAAATTCGCTACGAACGAAGATGTGCTATCGCTGATGATCAGTCGTAAAAACGAGATAAAAGATATCTCTGCACCTAATACTCATTTCGAATATTGCAATACAAACTTTGCTTTATTAGCGCTTTTGGTTGAAAAAGTAACAGGAGAAAAATTTGATAAATACATGCAGCAAACATTTTTTACACCGCTGCACATGACGAATACTTTTATTTTCAATCCTGATAGCATGGCCATTGCCAACCGCAGCTATGATTATAGGGGCAGGATAGAAAGTGATACTTATTTGGATAAAGTATACGGTGATAAAGATGTGTACACTACGCCAAGGGATCTGTTAACATGGGACAGGGCTTTAACAACAGGCGTGATCTTTAAACCGGAAACTATAACACTAGCTTATACTCCCTACAGCAATGAAAGAAGAGGTATCAGGAATTACGGGTTGGGCTGGAGAATGTTCGTTTTCCCTTCAGGTAAAAAAATAATTTATCATAATGGCTGGTGGCATGGCAGCAATGCATCTTTTATAAGATTGATACAGGACTCTGCAACCATCATTATCATTGGCAATAAATTCAACCGAAATATTTACCATGCAAAAGAATTAGCCGGACTTTTTGGCAACTACGGAGGCAAGGCTGAAGCCGAAGAAGAAAACGAAGGGTCGGATCCTGGCGGTTCATCTACAACTACTGTTAGAAGAAAAGTGGTGTATAGGCGCAGACACAGATAAGCAAACAAATTTTACAAACAAAGCAGATGAAAAAAAGCTATTTTATATTCTTAATTACTTTATTTTTTTTAAGTTCTTCTTTATATGCACAATCGATAAAAAAAGCAACGGATACAACTACTAACTCTATTGATACAACAATATATACTAAAGTACAAGCTGATGCTCAATTCCCAGGAGGAATGGAAGGCTGGGCTGCTTATCTTCAAAAAAATCTAGATTCGAATATTCCTGTTAAGAAAGGAGCTCCGCCAGGACGTTATAGAGTCATAATAAAGTTCGCCATTAGTAAAGATGGATCTCTAAGTGATTTTCAGCCTGAAACAAATTTCGGCTATGGTATGGAAGATGAATTTATAAGGGTATTAAAAAATTCTCCTAAATGGCAACCCGCTATATTGCTTAACGGGCAACCAGCTAATGCATACAAACAACAACCTGTCACGTTTGTTGTAGATGGGAAATAACTTGTTTTATTAAACGGAGCTTCCAAAAAACAAATAACACAAACCAATAGCAGTAATAACTCCTACAAGATCTGCAAGCAACATTGCACCGATCGAGTAACGTGTGTTTTTAATTGACACCGCACCAAAATAAACAGCCACCACATAAAAAGTTGTATCGGAAGATCCTTGTAAAATGCAGCTCAATCTTCCTGCAAAAGAATCAGGTCCTGCCGATTTCATCGTATCGATCATCATTCCTCTTGCACCGCTTCCGCTTAATGGTTTAATCAATGCAGTTGGCAGGCCCTGTACAAAACGCGTATCAAAACCAAGGGATGCAAATACATGCGTCATCCCGTTTATTACGATATCAAAAGCGCCGCTGGTACGTAACATACTTATTGATACCAGTATCCCGACCAGGTAAGGAATAATTCTTACAGCCGTTTCAAAACCTTCTTTCGCTCCTTGTACAAATGCGTCGAAGATGTTTATCTTTTTATATAATCCCCCAAGAATGATCAATAAAAATATCAACAAGATGATACCGTTGCTTAACAAACCCGAAAAAGAATCCATGCTATCATGGTTCAGCCTGTTAACATAAATCACCAGCAAAGCTATCAAAGAAGACAAGCCCAATACCCAACCCAAAATTATCGGCTGAAAAACATTGATCTTTTGTTTGTAAGAAACGATCAGCATTGCTGCGATGGTTGCAACAAAAGTCGCGATCATACAGGGAATAAAAATATCTGTCGGATTAGCGGCATTTAATTTTGCCCTTGCCGCAATAATACTCACAGGAATTAACGTTAAGCCTGATGCATGCAAGCACAAAAACATGATCTGCGAATTGGAAGCTTTTTCTTTATCAGGATTTAATTCCTGCAAACTTTCCATCGTTTTTATTCCAAATGGTGTGGCGGCATTATCCAGTCCTAATAAATTAGCAGAAAAATTCAGCATCATATGCCCAAAGGCAGGATGATCTTTTGGTACATCGGGAAAAAGCTTAGAAAAGAATGGCCCGATGATCCTCGATAAGAATCTTATCCCTCCCGCTTTATCAGCGATCGCCATAAAACCCATGAACAAAGCCATCACTCCTATCAAACCAAGACAAAGATCAACAGCACTACGGCAAGTAGCTAAAATACCATCGGCACCCTGTTCCTGAAAGGTGATTATCATATTATCGGAGGTCTTTACATATTTGGTGTCACCGTCTTTATATTCTTTAGAAGCAAGTAATACCGCAGCGATCTTGGGAGAAAGCGAAGCGCTGTCAACTTGCCGTGCATGCGTTGTATCTCCCGCTTTACCAACTACCATTCTACTATAAATATCCTTGCCATTGGCCGAAAATAAATAGGTACAGCTTGCCGCCATAATGGCTATGATTATAAATGCGCTCCAGATCCTGCTTAATGCCATAAAAGTTATAAGTAGTAGGTTATAAATGCTAAGTTAAGTAGCCAGTATCAATATCTTGCTACTTTGTTTTACATTTGCACCTTCAAATTAAGTTATGGCAAAACTTATAACTTAATGCTTACAACTTAATACTTTAAGAAATGGCTTTAAAAGCAGGAATTGTGGGATTACCGAACGTGGGTAAATCAACTTTATTTAATGCGGTTAGCAATAGCGCTAAAGCACAGGCGAGTAATTATCGCTTTTGTACCATTGAACCTAATGTTGGTTTGGTGGATGTACCTGATCAAAGAATTACCAAATTAGCAGAGTTTGTAAAACCTGACAGAACGGTTCCAACACAGATCGAGATCGTTGATATCGCAGGTCTAGTTCGTGGTGCAAGTAAAGGTGAAGGATTGGGCAATAAATTTTTAGCAAACATCCGTGAGGTAGATGCGATCATCCAGGTGATCCGTTGTTTTGAGGATGAAAATATTTTAAGAGATGAGGGTCCCATCAATCCTGTTGGGGATAAAGATATTATTGAGACCGAATTACAGTTGAAGGATATGGAAAGTGTAGAAAAGAAATTGGTGAAGACTGAAAAAATGATGAAGACCGATACTAAACTTAAAGCCGAATATGATGTTTTAGTTAAGTGCCAAAAGCAATTGAACGACGGCAAAAATGTTTTAGGATTAGGATTATCAAAAGAAGAAAGATTGGCAATAGCTGACCTGTATTTGTTAACAGACAAACCTGTTTTGTATGTTGCGAATGTTGATGAGGCAAGCATGCATACCGGTAACAAATATTCTAACGCATTAAAAGCAGCTGTTGAAAAAGAAGGCGCAGAAGTTATTGTAATGACGAACGCGATCGAAGCGCAAATTGCAGAATTTGAAGATGCAGATGATAAAGCCATGTTCATGGACGAATATAAAATGACCGAACCCGCTTTAGATAGATTGATCCATTCAACATATAAATTACTGGATCTTTATACTTATTTTACTGCAGGTGTGCAGGAAGTAAGGGCCTGGACAATTCAAAAAGGCTGGAAAGCACCACAAGCTGCAAGTGTTATCCATACTGATTTTGAAAAAGGTTTTATTAAAGCAGAAGTAATTGCTTACAATGATTTTGTTACCTACAAATCTGAAGCAGCTTGCAGAGATAATGGTAAACTAAGAATTGAAGGAAAAGAATATTTAGTGCAGGACGGCGATGTAATGCATTTCAGATTTAATGTTTAATACAATAGTATGGCGCAGTTTAATTTTCCACAGCAAACAAATTTCTACAAAGGAAAAGTTCGTGATGTATATAGCATTGCAGACAATTTGCTGGTAATGGTTGCCAGCAATCGCATCTCTGCGTTTGATGTTATTTTACCCAAGCCTATTCCATTTAAGGGACAAGTATTAAACCAAATCGCAGCCTATATGCTGGAGGCAACAAAAGATATTTGTCCGAATTGGTTGATCACTACGCCCACCCCAAACAGCGCCATTGGAAAACGCTGTGAACCTTTTCGTGTTGAAATGGTGATTAGGGGAAATCTAACGGGCCATGCATGGCGAACATACAGTAGCGGATCGAGAACACTGTGTGGTGTTATGATGCCGGATGGACTGAAAGAGAACGATTATTTTCCCACACCAATTATAACTCCATCTACCAAAGCCGAAGTTGGACATGATGAAGACATTTCAAGAGCTGATATCATAGCAAGAGGGATCGTGAGTGAAGCAGATTATATAGTCTTAGAAAAATACACACACGCTCTTTTTCAAAGAGGAAAAGAAATGGCTGCTAAACAAGGTTTGATATTGGTGGATACAAAATATGAGTTTGGAAAGATCGGAGATACGATCTATTTGATGGATGAAATTCATACACCGGATTCATCAAGGTATTTTTATGCGGATGGTTATGAAGCAAGACAAGCAGCGAATGAAAGACAAAAACAGTTAAGCAAAGAATTTGTGAGAGAATGGCTGATCGCAAATAATTTTATGGGCAAAGAAGGACAAACAGTTCCTGAAATGAACGAAGAATGGATCAGCACAATCAGCAAACGGTATATCGAACTATACGAAAAAGTAATTGGCGAGAAATTTGTACCGGAAGCGTTAAGTGATGAAGAAACAGAAAAAAGAATAACTGCAGCTTTACAAAAATTAAACGCATAACATGAAAGTAAGGGCGATCATAACAGGAGCAACAGGAATGATAGGCGAAGGCATTTTACACGAATGCTTATTAAGTGATGAGGTTGAGCAGGTATTGGTGATCAGTAGAAAGACTTGCGGCATTATCCACCCTAAATTAAAAGAGATCATTCACGAAAACTTTTATGATCTCTCTCCTATCGAATCGCAATTACAAAATTACAATGCCTGCTTTTTTTGTTTAGGCGTTACCTCTGTGGGTAAAAAAGAACCCGAATATACAAAACTGACTTACGATCTTACGACACATGTCGCCGATACACTTGTGAAACTAAATACAGATATGACCTTCTGTTACGTTTCCGGCGAAGGAACTGATAGTACTGAAAATGGAAAACTAATGTGGGCAAGAGTAAAAGGCAAAACAGAGAATCATCTTTTGGCTCTACCTTTTAAAGCTGCCTACATGTTTCGTCCGGGTTATATACACCCAACAAAAGGTTTAGAAAACACGCTAAAGCTCTACACATACATTAGTTGGATGTATCCTTTCTTAAAAAAAATATTACCATCGCAGGTTTGTACTTTAAAAGAACTTGGATTGGCCATGATACATACAGTGACTAAAGGATACAGCAATCACATTCTTCATTCGAAAGATATTGTTGCACTGTCTAAATAAGTCCACACCCGCTCTAAGTAATCTATCATACATTTTGTATATTTGAGTATCCCCATTCTCAGCATGCAAATTTCTCCTAAATATAAAAAATGGATAAAGCGTCTTCTTATTCTTTTGATAGCGCGCGTTGTAATAGGTATCATTCTTTATTTTGCTATTGAATATAATTTCAAACAGATCATACAGGTATTTGTAAAAAAAGAAACAAAAAGTACTTACCGGTTTGAATCTTCAGCTATAGAAGTTTCCTTATGGAATAGATCGATCATTGTAGACAACGCAGCCATTGTTTGCAATGATACTTTACATACTACCCCACATTACAATGTGCAAATACCGAAAATGTATTTAACCATTCAATCCTGGAAGGCCCTGATATTACACCAAACCTTTGCGATTGATAGTTTAGCATTGTTATCGCCAGCGGTAACAATTCACGAACACCGGGAGAAAAAAGAAAATACTTCTGTTTCTCGTTTTCATATCCCTGATATCATGACTTCGCTTCAAAAAATATTGGTTCATCTCCGTGTTCGTGCACTTACCATTCAAGATGGCTCATTTACTTATGGAAGGCGAAATATTGCAGAGCCATTGGTAGTCGATCATGTCAATTTCTCTATCTTTAATTTTACAAAAGAAAATAATGACAGCAGTCACCTGTTTTCTTCAGATGATATCGACCTTAGTATGAATGATCAGCATTGGACATTGCCCGATGGATTTCACGATATCAAATTCAGAAATTTACACTTCTCCGGAAAAAACAGACTCTTTGAATTAGACTCCTGTTATATTCATACAAAAGCGAAAGGTAATAAAGGCGAGATCAGTTTAACCGCAGATAAGTTGTTTTTTAACTCTGCTCAATTATCAGCTATTTACCAAAAACAACAATTGATCATTGATACGCTCATTTGTATAAGACCCGTTCTAACATTGCCCGGTGATAATAAGGATACTACTGCCGGTAGCAAAGCAATAAAGAAATCAACTGATTTTATTTTTGACTATATCAATTTTAATTACATTAATGTTGAAGAAGGGCAATTGGTATTCACCAATAAGAACAAGCCTTCTTATGGCACACAAAAAGCCAACCTTAAGGTATATAACTTACAAGTAAATCCTGATAGTTCAACTAAGATCGAAGCCGATAGCATTTTGTTTAACGTAAAGAACCTGAAGTTTGTTACAAAGGATAGTTTATTTCAACTGGCTGTTGATGAGTTTATTTTTAAGAACAGCGACCTGGTTTTTAACAATGCAGTATTTGGCCCTACTCCGCAAAATAAATCAGGTAAAGGCTTAACTTTTTCAACGCCATCTTTATCACTAAGAAATATTAGTTTGGATGCATTAGTAGAAAAAAGATTAAAAGCCACCGAAGCATTTTTATCTAACCCAATCATCAATATAGCAGCCAATCCTAAAAAGAAAAAGAAGATCAAGCCCGGCCCAATAGATAATTTTAATGAGAACAGTCATATTTACAAAATATTACACAACGTAAGCGAACTATTAGATGTAGATAATTTTCATATTATTAATGGCAATCTGAAATATAAATTATCGGGTGCAAAACCGGCAACGATCACCATGAAAAATGTGAACGCCGATATTTTATTGCATCATTTTTTCTTAAGTGATTCCATGATCGATATCAAACGCTCAATGCCAAAACTTGATATTGGCCAGATAGCCGTTCAGGATGGTAACCTCAACTTACAAATAAATAATTACAACTTCAGGGGATACAACAGACAAAATTATGCGCGTAATTTATTGCTAACATATGGCGATGGACTGATGGTGAAAGGGACACAGGTATCCTGGGAAATATTAGACTGGGATCAATATGTGAACTATAGAAAGTTTATGGTTGATCATCTTGAAATAAGATCATTATTCGTAAATGCTAAAAGCGGAACTGAAACTACGGTAAAAAAACCGGTCAAGGACCTGCCCTTTATTCATATTGACAGACTAAACGTAGATGATTTAGATTTTACAGGATCAACACCTACAAGCAATGTGCGCCTTACTGCCTCTGCTATTTATCTCAACAATATCAATTCTTTTAAACATTTTTTTACCTGGGATGATGCGATGGGTATATTTAATAATATTAATTATGCCGGGAGAAACTTTACTGCTGCTGTTAAAAAAGTAAGTTTAGATAACAATCATACAAATACTATCGAAGGCATTTCGATCAATGCACATAATGATAGTGGTTATACAAGAATTGAAATACCGATGTTAAAAATTAAAGGCGATCTGCATACCAGTGATTATTCATCGGATAAGCTTAGTTCTTTTGTTATTGATAATCCCGCGATCAATATTTATAACGTAGCTCTATCAAAAAGAAAAATGGATCTTTTGTCCATCCCAACTGATTTTACTACAGATAATTTAATTATCACAAATGCGCATATTCATTATGCTTCTGAAACGAAGGATGACAGTTCCGTTATCACAGCAAAAGTATCTGTTAATGGCGATGAGATACACGCGCACAAAGATGGTAACAATATGCTTGAGTACAAAAAGATCGGTGTTGTATTATCTGACGTCAAAATAAATAAAAAACATTTATTGATCATTTTACCGCAATCTTCTTTGGTACTTGATAATGGAGCACTTATAAAAAATGAGGTAAATAAATTATCGATCACTTCGGCTGTAGCCTTTAAATGGAATGATGCTACTATAAAAAGCAGCAGAACCGATAGTACCGAATTAGCAGTCAATGATCTGTCCGGTTCATTTGAAGACAATAGTTTTTTGTATCACGATAAAACAAAATTTAAAGTAGCCTATCTTTTGAGTAAGTCTGCAATTACAGGTGTTAGTTTGCATTTAAAAGGGAAAGTACAAACCATAGATATACGATCTTATAGTTGGTTGCCGGCAAAGAACAGTTTATATATTAAAGGTTTTAATGTAACACCAAACCTTAGTATGCAGGAGGCATTCAGTAAAGCTAAATGGCAAGCAGATTATATGGTTATAAAAGGCGATGGGGTGACGATAAACAACCTGCATGTAAATCAACAAAAAAATGATTCGTCCATTACTGCTGATAAGATCATTCTCGATAATGTTTCCCTAACTGCCAGCAGAGATAAAAGAATTCCTTTTCAACATGGTATAGAAAAACCTATGCCTACTAAACTGATCAGCTCCATTTCAGTTCCATTTTCGGTTAATAGCATTGTTGTTCAAAATGGCGCGGTTACTGTGCAGGAGACATCAGCTAAAACAAATCAGACGGGTATTATTCCGTTTAGAAATATTAACGCTGTTATGACCAATGTTAGTAACATTAATAACCAGAATAAGAATTTAACGATCAATGCTACGGCAACCTTATTCAATAGTTCTATCAGGCATTTTTATTATAGTGAAAGTTATGGTGACTCGCTTTCGAATTTTACGATGGCTGTAAGTTTATCGCCCGTAAATTTTGTTGAATTAAATCCCATTACCAAACCGCTGGCGTCTATCAATATTGAGAAAGGAAGATCTGATACTTTATTTGCCAACTGGGCGGGCAATAAATATGCGGCCACAGGAAAAATGAATTTGTATTATAACAATCTTTCGGTCAAAATACTTGACCCAACAAATGAAAAGAAAAAAAATTTAAAACTTTCAGTAGAAAATGCACTGGCCGGTAGCCTTGTTAGCTCAGCTAATAAAAAAACATCGCTGGTATTTTTTGAACGAGACAGAGAAAAATTTATTTTTAATTACTGGATAAAGACATTTTTGACAGGTGTGTTATCAAGTGCTGGTATAAAGAAAGAGAAAAAATATATCAAGCAGTATAAAAAACTTAATAAAAACCATCCGTTACCTGCTATGACATCAAAATAAACTATTCTTTTTTATCGTGGATCGATGGCCTTAATCTGTGTTTCGATTTATTGAATACCATATTGCCTTTATCAATTCCTTTACGCATTTCTTTTTGTGTTTCTTGGGGAAGATTGTAAACAGTCTGACAAGCTTCACTACAACAGCCATCATATTTGGTTGCACATGCTTCGCATTGGATGAAAAGAATATGACAGCCATCGTTCTTACAATTCGTATGTGTATCGGCAGGTTGTCCGCATTGATGACACTGCGCGATAATATCTTCCGTTATGCGCTCTCCCAGCCTGTTATCAAATACAAAGTTTTTACCGATGAATTTACTTTCAATTTTTTCTTCTTTGGCTTGTTTGGCATAATTAATAATGCCGCCTTCTAAATGAAATACATTGTTAAAGCCATTGTGTAGCATATAAGCGCTTGCTTTTTCACAACGAATGCCACCCGTGCAATACATGATGATATTTTTATCCTTATGCGCGGCCATCATCTCAACTGCCATTGGCAATTGTTCTCTAAAAGTATCACTTGGTATTTCTACTGCTTTTACAAAATGTCCTACTTCGTATTCATAATGATTACGCATATCGATCACGATCGTATTTTCATCCTGTAATAATGCATTCATTTGTGTGGCATTTACATACTTTCCTTTTTTCTCCATGCTAAAATCAGGATCGGTAATACCATCCGCCACTATTTTTTCACGAACTTTTATTTTTAAAACCCAAAAAGATTTTCCGTCGTCATCAATAGCGACATTTAAGCGAATACCATTAAATGGCTTGAGAGAATACAGGTAGTTTTTAAGCGCATCGAAATTACTATCGGGTACACTTATCTGAGCGTTGATCCCTTCCTGCGCAATATAGATCCTGCCAAATACTTTTAAGGCATTCAGGTTCGCGTATAACTCATCTCTGAATTCCTTACAATTGTCTACAGGAAAATATTGGTAGAAAGAAATGGTTGTGCGATGTTCCGTTTCGGCGTACAACATCTGTTTAAGCTCCGTTTGGGAGATACGATTGTATAATGTCATATAATTAATTTGATCCTGGTCACTCAGGAAACTTTAAAAGTTGGATGCTTGCAGGGCAAACCAAATACAGTACAAAAGTACAATCTTCAAATAACAAAAAACTAAATTAAAATTTAAAGGGATTCTCCTGCCTTCTGAATTTATTTTGTCCGCCACGTAAACCTTGTATGCCTAACCTTATGCCCGTTTCGCCGGTTTTCCCGTCTTTAAAGCTGGCAATAAAATCTATCCGGAAAATTTGCAGGAAATTTTCAATTCCTATAAACGCTTCTTCATAATTACCGCTTCTGTCAATGTAAAATGCATTGCCTCCTACTACCAGATTCCAATCGTACCGGTTGAATATAGGTATCTTATTAGTCAATAATCCGTTCAGGTGATATTCCAGATGCCCTTCACTAAAAAAGCTGGCTGTATTACTGTACGTGTAGTAATCCGCTAATTGAAAACTGTTTAGGTATTCGCTTGCTGCAAAATATTCATTACCATTAATATGGTCATAATCCTGTATAAAAACTTTGTTGGTATTTAAAAATCCTCCTATTACAAATTTGTATTTTAATAAACCTGCCAGCTTAAAATTAATATCATTTTTTATTGAGAAGTTCCATTTATCAAAATCGACATCACTGCCAAAAATATGGTTCATTCCCTTTATATAATTCAAACTGAATGTTGGATATTTTGAGCCTACCGGCATTTTACCATTTGGATAAAGAATATATTTTTGTCCGGGTTGATACGTTAAATTAATGCCTAAAAGAAATGCCTGGTATCTTGTAAACTGAGCTGATATTTTTTCATCTGGATAATTTGGAGTAATACGTACCGTATCTTTTTGATTGAATATAAAATTGGTGGTATTGTTAAGTGGTATCCTATCTTCATACAAACCGGTGACACCAATATGCAAACCATTATCAAATATTTTTGTAACACCGATATTGCCAAAATAATTCTCATAGGTCTTCATGAAATTTTTGCCGGAAAACAAAGTACTAATGCTATTGATATCAGGTGTGATAGGACAATCCTTATTAAACTGACTTACTCGTTTTCCCCCACCCACGGTCCATATTTCTCTGCTTAATTTACCATCGTGAAAATTCTTTGTTTTAAAGAAAATGTTCGCGGAGGCATTTAAATGCGTATTATTAAACCCATACCGAATGGTAGGGTTAAAAGAAATACTGGATCTATTTTTTACAATATCTTTATCAAAATGTGTATTTAGATTTACGACCACACCTTCTGCTAAATTATATTCCATTTTTTGCAATAAAGGATCAATGGCCCATCGATAAGTAAATGTCTGGCTGTAATGCATTCTATCAAGCCCCAGGTAAATAACTTTATACAGTTTTGCCGGGCCTTGTTTTTTTCGTAAAGAATCTACAGCTGATTTAGTAAATGCGGAATCTTTCTCGATCTGGTACAAACTATCTTTTACTTCATAGTCTTTTACTTCGTCTTTTTCTAACGGTACAGGACGTGTGCTATCCCAATAAGTTGCGGGGTTTTTATTTACACCCGTATCATACTTAATAACAATATCATTAAAGAATTTTTTAGGGAATACGGGATCGATCCTGTACTTAGAGTATACACTCACAAAATTACCAATGGCATCAATGCCGAATTTTTGAAAATCAAAATGTAATACCTGGTTTTTTACCTGCCAAACATTTTCATTTACCGGAACATAAAACTGTGTAATGTTTAGCGTATCTAAAAACTCCAGAGATTGTTTTGTAGTGAGCGACAGATCTACGCTATGAATGCGCCAGTCATCTTCAGATATATTAATGATGCCTGAGAATAAAGGCTCGTAATTTCTACGCGGCGTAACGCGAATGCTATTGACCTCTTTGCCATCTTCCCAAAAACTACCGAGGTATTTAAATCTATAAAACCGCATCGCGCCATCGGCGATAGGAGAAACAAACCCCCGGGCGTTTAGCCTGTCTTTAAAAATGCTGACATTGTTTTGATAGAAATTAATGAAGGTAGGAAAAGTAAACCCGAAATTACCGCTACCGCTAACCCTGCTCTTTTTTATTTCTACTTTCATTTTATCAGGCTGCACAAATGATATCTTACCCATTGACTCGGACAAATAAACAATGCCTTGACCTGTTGAATCTAATCGCAAGGCTGTTTTATCATCATCAGGAATTTTTTGGCCAAATATCCTATCGGGTAAATGACGCAACTTTATTATATTTTTTGTGTACAGATCACAATCAAATGCTTTAACCTGCTCATTATAATAAGGGCGTTTTTTAATTGCCTGCCGGATAATTTCATACGCAGGGTCCTCTCCATTCTTTTTTACAACAACTTCTTTTAATTCAAGTTTTTGTTCTTTTAATATAAATATCAATTCCTGGTTACTGCTATCGGTAAGCTGTATATTTTTTTGTTGTTCAACAAAACCTATATACTGACAAACGACTGTATAATTACCCGGTGGTAAGGTTAAAGAAAATCGGGCCTTATTATTCGCGCTGGCACCGATAGTTGTGCCTTTAATATTTACAGAAGCATACGGCAATAGGTCGCCATTCGCATTATAAACAACTCCGTAAATTTTTTGTGAAGATGAATGCAATGAAATACCAAGAAATATAAGCAAAAGGATCTTGCGCATCGCGACGAAATTAACTTTGATTTCGTTACTCAAAAGGATTATTTGGTTTTGCGGGCAAAACTACCTGCCAGCGCAGCAAACCCGGCAACTATTGAACCGATTCCTGCGGTCATTAATATCAATGCAAAAGGATTGTCTTGTTTTAAGATGATCATAGAAACTTTGTGCGCCAGTATGTGTTCATTACTATTACTGATATATAAAGTAAGTGAGAACCATAAGATAAATAATGCCAAAAATCCTGTAAGAAAAGATACAAATGGTTTTTGAGGAATTAAAGCCGCTACCAAAAATGCAACAATAGCAATACTCCACCACGGACAATACAGGCAGATAGCAAAACTTAAAGCAGCCGTTAATATTAAAGAGATCAAAAATTTCATTTTATTTATTAATTTATTCGTTTGTAGTAATCATTATCACATCATCAGATTTTTAAATCATCCTAATTGCTGAATGACATTTTCCATTTGATACGCTGGTCTTTTTCTTCGCCTTTCGCCATCATCCAAAGTATATTGTATTTTCCTTCAACCCACTTATTGATGTAATCATCATAATATTTACTGCCGGGGTTCCCACTTTGTCCGCCCGGATAAATTCCATAAGCTTCTGTTTGTGGTTTAAGACTTACAACCATCCTCCAGCTAGGGCCATGATCGGCCTTTATCGCGTTAACGCAATAAGTTCCGCCACCTACAGGTAAATGCAAGCTGCTGAATGCTTCTAATTTAGTCAGGTGGCTCACATGCGTGTCTTTATATTTTGCCCATTCTAACTTTCCTGCCTTATCTGTTTTTTCTATTTCCACTACTGCTTTTTCAAATGCATCTGTTACATCATCTGATAACGTTTCTACACGATCCGTATTTATATTATCTAAGAATTTATAAGTACTATCACGCAAAACACTTTCTAATAAGGTACTTTCGAACGGATGCATGATGATTTTTGGAGCGTCTGCATATTCATCATCGTAGACTACTTTTGTAAACTCTTTCCACAGTATATTAAATATAGTTGCGCCTTTAGAATTAGCATCATCAGTATAATTCCAATATTTTAAAATGCTATAGTACTTTTCTTCTTTTTCACTCAGCATATCTTCCTGCATATTTTTTAAAAAGACAGGAACCGCCATTTCTGCAAAAACATCATATTCGCTTGTTTGCAGATCCATCATATCCTGCACTGTTATATCATTCATTGCAGTTAACTTTCTGTTGATATAGAGTCCGCGATACTCTGGATAATCTCTTCCTAAATAATATGGATAGGTTGAATCAGTTGGTTTTTGATTGGCGCTGCTAACAAATCCTCTTGCAGGATTATATTGAAAAGGTGTTTCATCTTGCGGGATCATTCCCTGCCACATATAACTACTATCAACGCCCGGCATTACAAAATCGCCCTGTCCTTTCCATTTTGCGGGAAACTCACCTTGCGCACGCATGGCAATATCGCCGCTTTTGCAGGCAAATACACAGTTTTGTCCCGGGTTATGAAGATTAGTTACCGCAGCATTATAATCGGCATAATTGTTTGCATGGTCTAGCATGTTAAATGCTCTCAGGTCATCACTTGGATCATGTGCCTTCCAGCGAACCGCATAATTTTTACCGTTTGTTCTTCCGCCCGTAAAGCTTTTATCATACATCACCGGACCAAAGACTGTATATGCAACGGTATCCAAATAATCCGGCCTGTCTTTTATCTTGATCACTTCAACCCTGAAATCAGTTTGCTTCCAGGCGCTATCAAACCAATATTCTTTACGTGTGGCATCTTTAAATTTTATTTCATAATAATCCCGTACATCTCTGCCGCCGTTTGTGAATCCAAATGCTGCGCTGTCGTTAAAACCGATCACAACACCAGGCGCTCCTGGAAATGTTGCGCCATAGGCATTAAACGTTGGTGTGGATAATTGCATCTCGAACCAAAGCGATGGAAGGTTTAAACCAAGGTGCGGATCATTACATAAAATAGGTGCGCCACTTCTTGTTTTAGAACCGCTTACGGCCCAGTTGTTACTGCCGTTATCGCGATCTGGTTTTTCTTCTTGTACATCCGCAAGGTCTTTATTACCAAAATAAACTGAATCAACATTTGGGGGTGCTATTGGTTTTACTTTAGCGCTATCAAAAACGGTTCCTTTCGGAATAATAGGATCTAAAGAATCCTGTACCAATGGAAATAATTTATCAAAATCATCAGGAGAAAAAAAGCTTTTTGCATTCGTCATTTCAAAATCATCTTCATGACCCGAAAGATCGTACGACATATATTTTAAGAACAAAGCCGTTTTAAGGTTGTTCCACTGTTCAGGTTTGTAGCCAAGCAATTTATATTCAATAGGCAACTCGCTTTCCGTTAAATTATTAATGTAGGCATTTACACCCGCAGTGTATGAATCGCACTCGCCTTTGATCACCGGATCTTTTTCTATTTCTTTTTCAGAAATTTCCGCAGCGTAGACCATACCTAACCTTCTGAATTCTCTATCATGTGCCAATGCTTTATCGCCGATTATTTCACTTGCCCTGCCGGCAGCTGCCAATGTTTGCAGCTCCATTTGCCACAAACGGAATTTGGCGTGTAAGTATCCCTGTACAAAATATACATCATTCTCTTTTTCGGCAAAAACATGCGGCACTAGTCGATCATCTAAATACACATTTACTTTCCCTTTTAACTGTGGAAATTTCAGATCGGCGCTAAAATTATAGTTATCGTCTTCGGCATTTTGCCAGATACCTTGTTGTGGACTAAGTAAACTTCCTAAAGGAGCAGGTAAAAGCAGGTTAGTATTTAATGAAACAATTAACCCAACGGTTATAGCAGAAGTGATTACAAATGGCAAGATTCTCATTACAAATATTTATAGGCCTAAATTAAGTAAATATATCTTGCAAGCTGCTTTTTTTAGCTATTAATACTCTTGTTATTTAGAGAAAAGTGTAGTAAAATCTTTAATTTATTGTAGCTTTATGTATCCGACACCATTGATAAGCCTGCGACCCCTATAAATTTTACATTATTTTTTTAACATCGAAATATGAAAAACATCTTTACATCATTAATGGTAGCGTTTCTTTTTGCAACAATACTTATCTCTTGTAAAAAACAGGTCGTTACCAATACGATCTATATAAAAGATACCACCATCTACCATCCTATTTCAATAAGAGATACTGTAAACGGCAGACCACTTGCTGGCTATTGGCCGGGAACATATCAAAGCCCGGGATTTTATCCTGATTATCAATTTTCTTTCCTATTTAGAACTGATGGTACGGTAAGAGTATATATATATGGCACAGATTCTTCAAATGCCCTTGTTAACGGAGAGGGGCAATACCAGATTATTCAGGACTCTGTTGTAGCTACAACACTTGATATAGGTGGTAATTTTTATTCCACTTTTGATACAGTAAGATTTAACGGCAATATATTTATGGAAGGAACTATTGGACAAGGACTTAGTACAAGTGGTTATGGCGTAAATATCGCACACAAACAATAAGAAAGTACAAGCATTTACTAAACATTAATTATGCACATGAAAAATATTGTCTTTACATCTATTATTATCTTTGTTATCGCGGTATCATTCACATCTTGTAAAAAACAAAGTGTCGGCACTACATCTACCAAGTGGGATACTACTAATGTGTACGATACATCAATAATACTTGATAGTATTTCCGGCCCCAAGAGTATTACGGGGTTTTATATTGGTAAAATTGGGAACAGCAGCGATTATCCAAGTTTTCAAATGGCATTTTTACTTAGAACTAATGGTACCGCCAGAGTATATAATAACACTTTAGGTATGCCAGGCAATGTTGATACGTCAAGTATCTCTCCTGCAGAAGGTACTTATATTGTATCAGGTGATACTGTTACCACTTATTGCAGATATTTATACGATACTACTAACACATTTACTACACAAGGTATTGTTAACAGTGATTCTACCTATATGGAAGGTAGTTGGGGTTACGGAATGTCGATTGGCTCTGGTAACTTTTTTGTTTATAAAGAGTTCTAATAATAAAATATCATATTCTCATCTCCTCACTTAATTTCGCAAAATGGAAGAGCAAAGTGAAGACGTTAAAAATATCCTTGGATTACACTTACCTACCGATCCGCGGTGGGTAGACCTTACCAAAATACACCTGGAAGAAATTTTATCCGACCATGCTTATTGCGAGCAAAAAGCTGCACTTACCTGCATTTCTCGCGTTCAATAAAATTATCGATCGTTGGCTGGTCATCACCGCCTACGCCTAATATTTGCTCAAAATAATTTTCGCTCATGTGCCCGTTACGTTCAATGTATTGGATGATGAGGTGAATCTTTTCTTTTGCATCAATGATCTGTTCTGGAGAGCCACTTAGTTTTACTTGTGTTCCGCGACTTAGGATTTTTAGTAAGGGGAACTTCTTTTTTAGAATGTCTAATTTGTCATTGTTAACGCCAAAAAATTCAAGAGGGTTAACAGTTTCTAGGTTGATGATGGCTTCTGTCAAAGTGCGTTTGGTTTAATGTTTTCTTAAAGATTGTTACAATTATAATTCCATTCGTCTTATTTCAAATTTAATGAATTGGTGTTGAAAAAGCAAGACTATATTTATCAACACAATGTTAAGAATTGGCAAAGAATAAAATCCTGCCGAGAAATCGACAGGACTTACTTAACCCTTAAAAACAATGAATATCAGCTTGTCTGTACACACTGGTATTCTGCTTTTTTAAATGCAGTAATCGTGCCGATTTATGCCGCTGAGTAAAGGTATACAGGTGAAGTGAGTGACACAACAATGTTAATAGCAGCACTGCTGCCGGCTATACAAATTAGTGTATCCTATCGCCGCGAACCTCCAAATTATTGATGATCTCTTTTTCGTAATTGAGCCACTCTTGCCAGCGTTTTCTTACTATTTTTTTATCGATATATGTCTCGGCAAGTTCCAGGAACAGGGTATAATGGCCTGCTTCGCTTTCCATAAAACGTCGGTAAAAATTACGCAGGTATTTATCTTCCAATCCTTCGCTTAATCTTTTAAAACGCTCACAACTTCTGGCTTCTATGAGTGCCATAATGAGCATCTGATCTAAAAAACGTTCATCCGGTCCTCCGCCTTTTACCTGAAATT
>JABDBG010000015.1 GCA_013288745.1 Bacteroidota bacterium | reverse complement strand
AGAGTAAAACGAATGTTACCAAAAAAAATTGTGGTCATTGGCCCTGAAAGTACCGGAAAAAGTACGCTTTGTGAGCAGCTGGCAGCCCATTATAAAACGGATTGGGTGTTATGATACTTTTTTACCTGTATGAAGGTGTGAGGCATTTTCTGTTCCCTCATTCTTATTTTGATATCATTCCGCCATATATTCCGTTTCATTCGGTTATTAATTATATAGCGGGGGTTGCTGAAATAATATTTGCCTTATTACTGATTTTTCCTCAAACACGTAAAGTGGCTGCGACGGGCATCATGGTAATGCTGATCGTTTATATACCTACGCATATTTATATGATCGAGGTAAATCCAAGTGCGTGGCAATTATGGGCAAGGTTATTTGTGGGTCAACCCGTTTTAATACTTTGGGCATGGTGGCACAGGGAAGATAGAGAAAATCCAAAAGGCATCCTGGTATAGATGCCTTTTAAAAATATTTTGTAAGTATGATCTCCCTTCGGGGAGATTTTTTATTCTGCTTCTGCCACTACTTCTTTTACCTCCGGTATCATTCTCTTCATCATTCCTTCAATGCCCGCTTTCAGCGTGATCATTGATGATGGGCAACCGCTGCAGCTTCCTTGTAACATCAGGTTCACCTTACCATCTTCGTAGCTTTTAAATTGAATAGCGCCGCCATCCATTTCAACGGCAGGCTTAACGTAGCTTTCTAATAATTCTTTGATGCGTTTTACCACATCGTCATCATCGGCGCTTACTTCGTTGCTGCTTTCAGATTTCATGGTAGCAACTTCTTCTTCGTTCACAACCGGTTTACCTTCTTCCAAATATTCTTTTAAGAATTGTTTGATCGTTGGAATAATATCATCCCAATCGCCTGTATCACCGGTTTTAGTCAAAGTAATAAAATTACTTGCGATGAAAACTGATTTTATAAATGGAAAAGTGAATAGTTCCTGTGCTAACAAAGATGGTTTCGCGCTGGCTTCATCCGGGAAGTCGATGCTCTTTCCGGGGTATAATAATTTATTCGCCACAAATTTCATTGTTTCGGGATTCGGTGTCATCTCTGTATAGATGCTAATGATCGTGCTTCCTGTCTTTATCATAATACGTGTATTTCTTATACGCAAAGGTAAGAATTAACTCGCTATAAAGGGCTATTTACAAAGTGGGGATGGGTGCCGGGAGCGAATTATTTCTTATCTCGAAAATATACCGGTCGGGACTTTTATCACAAACCTTCGTTCGAAATCAGGTTTTAACGGCTATTTTTTGTAATATTACAAGACATTAATTTTGCAGCTATCATGAGTCTACGCTACCTTTTACCGATCAGTATATTTTGTTGTTTTGGTCATTTTTCATACGCTCAAACAGGCCAGATGGTTGCCAGGGGGCATAGGGCGACGACTCAACAATCAGAAGCTAAACCTACTACGCTTTTCAGTCTACCCCAGTTTTACGGAAAATGGCAGGAAATAAAGCGCGTGAGTCCGAATAAAAAACAGGTTTCTTTTTTAGATACAACCCTGCTTCATTTTACAGATGACAGAATGGTTGAGACAAGAAAAACGACGGATAATAAAATGGACATCCGCATGGTAGAAAGAGCGTCTATTGATGATGACAATGACCTGATGGCCGCCGACCAGGATTACACAGCCTTATCCGTTTCAAAAGATGCGATGGTATTGCAGGATCAGGATGATTCTGTGCATTACTTTAAAAAGGTAAATATGTTTGCCTATGAATTGGCCGATGGATATGCACCTGCTAAAAAGGCTACAACCACCGAATCGGAAGATGAGGCATCGAAAGTTACGATCGCTAATTTAATGGGTAGCTGGACAGTTTATAAAAGACAGGCAAAGCCCGGTTTTATCACATCAACTACGATCATACTAAAATATTTAAACCTGACGAAGAAGGCTGATAAAAATACCGCTAACGGAACGGCTACTATTTATGCAGGAGAAATATCACAGGAAGTTCCCTGCACGGTTATTATTCATGGTAAAAATATCAAAATAGTAACGGCCAATATTACTTATGATCTTCCCGTTAAAGTTGCTGACGGAAAAGAACTTGATTTCGGAACTACGGATATGATGTATTACTGCAAACAGTTGTAATTATTCTACGATACGCAGTTTGGCATAATTCAGCATGATCTTTTTTTCTCCGTTCTGATCAAATTGCACAGTGGCAATTGGATTGTGTGCTGCGCCTTCCATTTTAACAACTTCTCCAAAACCGAATTTCTGGTGCTCCACTTTTTGTCCTGCCTGTAAATTGCTGGTATCGCTTGCCGCAAAATCTGCAGAAGGCGTATGTTCTTTTGTTTGTGGCCTTGCGGCCGGAGCTAAATAAGCAGGTTTAGCCGGCGCCTGATCACCACGACTCCACAAAGGATTGCCATTCCCATATTGGCGGTTCGCCGTATTCTGATTGTTTACACCACCGCCTGCAAAGCTTTTGTCAATATATTCTACCGGCATCTCTTCAATAAAACGGCTTGGGTCATTTTGTTGTAACTGGCCAAAACGATAGCGTGCATTCGCATACGTTAGCCACAGGTTTTTCTTGGCCCTTGTTATTGCTACATAAAACAACCTGCGCTCTTCTTCCAGCTCTTCCCTTGTATTAATGCTCATCGCATTCGGAAATAATGTTTCTTCTAATCCGCCAACAAATACGCAACTGAATTCTAATCCTTTCGCCGCATGTATCGTCATTAATTTTACGCTGTCCGCTTCGTCTTTATTATTATCAGCATCAGTTAATAAAGTGATCTGTTGTAAGTAAGTGCCTAATCCTTTATCGCCTACTTCACCATCTTCTTCATTCATGGGTGTTTCGGTAAATTCTTTTATGGAGTTTAATAACTCCTGTGTGTTCTCATACCGTGCCAGGCCTTCTGTGGTTTTATCGTTGAATAATTCTTTGACGATGCCGGTACTTTTACCAACTATTACTGCCAGGTCATACGCATTCGTGCCTTTCTTCATTTCACTTTGAAACATTTTGATCATTCTTACAAAATTTTCAATGGATTCAAGTGTGCCTCCTTTATAGCCTGCAGTGCGAGCTTGTTCAAGAACCTCCCATAACGTTATATTATTTTCATTGGCTGCTAAAATAGCTCTATCAAGACTCGTTTTACCAATACCTCTTGTTGGATAATTGATGATACGTTTTAATGCTTCCTCATCTCTGGTATTAACGATCACACGCAGATAAGCAACATAATCTTTAATTTCTTTGCGTTGATAGAAAGATAAACCTCCATAAATTTTATAAGGAATATTCATCCGCCGCAGACTTTCTTCATATGCTCTACTCTGTGCATTGGTGCGGTACAAAATAGCAAACTCGCTATTCATAAAATGATTGCGGAGTTTTTGTTCTTTTATTGTGTCGGCAACATATTTTCCTTCTTCGTTATCAGTGGCTGTTCTTACTAATCTTATTTTTTCTCCATCCGCTTTATCGGTCCACAGTTTTTTAGGTAATTGATTTTTATTTTTATCGATGATCTGGTTGGCAACTTTGATGATGCTGTTGGTGCTGCGATAATTCTGTTCAAGCTTTACCACTTTTACATCGTCATAATCTTTTTGAAATTGTAATATATTTTCTATCGTCGCTCCGCGGAAACTGTAAATACTTTGAGCATCATCACCTACTACGCAAACGTTTTCATGCATAGCACCTAACAGTTTTATTATTTCATACTGAGAAGTATTAGTATCCTGGTACTCATCGATTAAAATGTATTTGAATTTTTTCTGGTATTTAGATAATGCTTCCGGAAAATTTTTCAGTAAGATGTACATCTTGAAAAGCAAGTCATCAAAATCCATCGCGCCATTTTTAAAACAACGCTTCGCGTAAGCATCATATATCTGCCCGATCAACGGCCTGTTGGCTCTTGCATCTTCCTGTTGCAGCCCTTTATCATTCATGTATTCAACCGGACCGATCAAACTGTTTTTTGCAGAAGAAATTCTGTTGTAAATAATATTAGGTTTGTACTGTTTGTCATCAAGGTTCATTTCGTTGATAACAGTTTTGATAACGCTCTTGGCATCATCCGTATCGTAAATAGTGAAATTATTGGGGTAACCTAATTTGTTGGCTTCGCCACGAAGTATCCTTGCAAAAACGCTGTGAAAAGTACCGATGTATAAATTTCTTGCTTCTGTATTGCCTAAAGTTCTTTCAATTCTTTCCTTCATTTCTGCAGCAGCTTTGTTGGTGAAAGTCAGCGCCAGTATATTAAATGCATCGATGCCATGTTCACCCATCAGGTGTGCGATGCGTGTGGTCAATACTTTAGTTTTGCCGCTTCCTGCGCCGGCAACGATCATGATGGGCCCGTCTTTATGTAGTACAGCTTCTCTCTGCGGTTCGTTTAACTCGTCTAAATATTTCATAAGCAGTAAAGTTACGAAATGCGTAGCGAGGAGAGAAAAAATCTAAGACTTTTGGACTTGAAAAAAAGGGAGTTATAATTTACCTAACCATAAAGCGCCACCAACGCTATTAGCTGCGGCACCCGTTACAGAAGAAAGTACGGTGGCTTCTTCTCTCCAGCGGAGCGCGCCGAGTAAAGCCATAACCAATGCTTCTTTATATTGAACCAATCTTTCATCCGGCACCACAACTTCAATTCCTTTTTCAGATAGGATCGTTTTTAATCTTTCTATCAAATACGTATTTAATGCGCCACCGCCAGTTACAAATAATGGCACGTTAGAAAGTGTGATCTCAGTAAACAAAGCTTTTTTTATTTGCAGGGCAATATGTTCCACATAAGTACATAAGGCATCCGGTATAGTAAGACCGGCTTTTTTGATCAGCGGATAAACAGTATCAACCCCAAAACTATTGGCTAATGATTTTGGAAAAGGCTGTTGATAATAAGGTAAGGCATTTAATTGTTGCAAAAGAGTTTCATTTACTTTTCCTGATGCAGCTATTTTTCCGCTTTCATCATGTTCCATATTCATTTCTTCAGCGAACATGTTCAATACCCTGTTAGCCGGACAAACATCAAAGGCAATATATTTTCCTCCGTTGTTGACAGATACATTTGCAATACCACCGATATTTAAAAAATAATGGTATTCAGGAAATAATAATTTTTGTCCGATGGGAACGATCGGTGCACCTTGTCCGCCGAAGGCGATATCCAAAGATCGGAGATCACTTACCACAGGCAATCGCGTTTCGGCCGCAATAGCGGCGCCATCGCCAATTTGTGCGGTCATTTTTTGTTTAGGCAGATGAAAGGTAGTATGTCCGTGCGATGCGACCAGGTCTATTTTATGTTGCAAACCATTTTCAATAATAAAATGATTGATCTTTTCACCGATAAAATGCCCGTAGCCCGTGTGTAATAATTGATACTCCAAACCCGACAAATGAATGGCATTGGTTAATTGTTGTTTCCATTCAGCAGTGTATTCAACACATTCGGCAGCCAATATTTCATAATCCCATTTCCCTCCTGTTTCATGAAGATGTACGTACGCAATATCCAATCCATCAACCGAGCTGCCGCTCATAATACCAATTACTTTGTATACCATATATGTTATTGAGGTAGCAAATATAGAATCATTTGAATCTTGAACTAACGATCAGCTCTTTATTATCTTTTGAATAAGTATAAAAACCTTCGCCTGTTTTAACGCCGAGTGTTTTTGCGGCCACCATATTTATTAAAAGAGCCGCGGGCGTATATTTAATATTATCGAATCCATCATGCAATACAAACATAATATTCAGGCAAACGTCTAAGCCGATAAAATCGGCTAATTGCAACGGTCCCATTGGGTGCGACATGCCGAGTTTCATGATCGTATCGATTTCTGCTACGCCGGCTACGCCTTCTTCCAAAGCAAGAATAGCTTCATTGATCATTGGCATTAAAATGCGGTTGGCAATAAAGCCGGGATAGTCATTGACAACGCAAGGGATTTTATCCAGTTGTTTGCTTAATGCAACGATCGTGTCAACCACTTCTTTTTTTGTCTCAGCACTTTTAATAATTTCTACCAGTTTCATCACAGGAACAGGATTCATAAAGTGCATGCCGATCACTAATTCGGGTCTTTTGGTAATGCTTGCGATCTTTGTAATGGAGATAGAAGAAGTATTGGTGGCTAAAATGCATCCTGCGGGCGCAGCCTCATCGAGCTGTTTAAATATCTTTAATTTGAGTTCAATATTTTCCGTAGCAGCTTCTACCACCAGGTAAGCATTTTTTACACCTGCGGCGATATCATTTACAAATGTGATATTATCCAGGGTTGCTTGCTTTTGTGCTTCAGTAATGGTTTGTTTGACAACCTGTCTATCTAGGTTTTTTGTAATGGTTGATAAGGCTTTTTCTAACTGCTGAGCATTTACATCTATCAAGGTTACACTAAAACCATATTGTGCAAATACATGTGCAATGCCATTACCCATAGTACCTGCGCCGATCACTGAAATATTTTGTGCCATTACTCAATGCTTGTTTATATAAAAATAAGAAACCCGGCTAATATAACCGGGTTCTTATTTTCGGGTAAAATATTTTAACGACGACCGTGATTAAAACCACCGCGACTGCTAAAGCCTCTGTCTCCGCCAAAACCTCTTCCTCTGTCAAAGCCGCCATGATTATCAAAGCCCCTGTTATAAACCACATCTCTTCTAAAATCATTTCTGTATGTAACTACCGGATGAAAACGATAGTTGTAGCCGTAATAATTTTGTCTGTGAAATCCATTATCCAACCAAACTTGTGGACCTCTGTGGTAAACCATTATCCTTGGCAAACCTCCTAAACGAATATTAAATGGTAAAACATTCACGGTTAACCAGCTAGCACCATCGTTGTATATGTAATGGTTACAAGCAGGATCATAATAAACATTGGCATCAGGATAATAGTAATAACCTTGTTGCTGTATATTATATTGATTTGATTGTGGATACTGACTTTGTTGCGTATACTGCTGTACGGGTTGATTTTGTTGTTGGTATTGATCCTGGTAAGCAGATTGAGCAGGTTGTTCGTAGCCGGTATTATCGTATGATTGTGCAGTAACTGCAGTAAGTGAAGCAAAAACAACAGCAACACTTAATATCATTTTTGTAGTAAAGTTTTTCATTTTATGTAAGTTTTGTTACGCTTATATAGAATGAAACAGAATAAACTTGTTTACTAAAGGAATGTTAAAGCCTTATTTGACTGCGTCAGCTAAAAAATCTTTGACGCCAAGAACGATCTTATCGACCATTTTTTGTTGAAATCCGTCATCTAAAATTTTTGCTTCTTCATCAGGATTGCTAAGAAAAACTGTTTCGATCAACGCGTTAGGGTATTCAGTAGGACTATTCAACATAAAATTAAAGGAGCCCGTGTTGCCATAATCTTTTAAACCAAGTTCCTGGATACGTTTATCAATATCTAAACTGAGGTTACGAAACCCCGGATATTTATAATAGGTACTAACGCCGCCCGTACCTAACGGATCATCGGAAGAATTTAAATGAATACTTAGTAAAAGATCCGGCATACTATCTCTGTAAAACGTTACCCTATCCAAATTATCTACAAATTGTTCTGTAGTTCTTGTCATGATAACTTTTGCGCCCAATGCCGTTAATGTTTTTTGTAGTTTTAAAGCGATCGCCAATGTTATGTCTTTTTCATAAACACCGGTTGCGCCAACAGCACCGTTATTTGTACCGCCGTGGCCCGCATCAATAGCGATGGTTAAATTTTTAAGCGCTAAATTATCGGGCTGGTGTTTTATTTTTATGATGAGGCTATTGTCGCTATAATACAGCATATAACCCCATTGCTGGGTATGATTTAATTCGATCGTTATACGGAATATACCATCGGCTATTTGCTCGTAAGAAATATTCTTTATTTCCTTTGCAGTTTGCAATTGAGTTGTCCAGTTAGTATTGTTGGTTGCGCCAAAAATATCTACTACAATTTTTGAAGGATCAAGTAATTGAAAAGACTGGTAAGGCAATCGTACAAACAAGCCGACTTTCACATAATCAAAATGATCATCGCCCGATACAAATATTTTATCTGTCAACGATCTAGGGGTTGGTGTTCCCGGAGGTAAAAATGTAACAAGGTTATCAGGGATGTAGGCTGTGCGAGAACTAGCTAAGCGAACTTTATAATGCGAGCCAACCTTTCCAATCACTTTCAATTGTATCAAACTATCAATATAGCCGATCTTTGCGCCTCCGAGCCTGTCTTCGCCTAATCCGTATTCCAGATGGGCTAATCTGCCTTTTGTAATAGCTATATCAGAATCCGACGCAGATAAGACCGAGAAATTATTTTTTGTTTCTTTTGTAATTTTTCTTCCTTTTTTATCTGTTATGGTAATAGAAATTTTATCAGGAGAAAAACTATCTGATTCACTCACTACATATTCACCCTGGTAAATACCCGGAATCCCTTTGGTTTGATTTACCGGCATTTCATTTAGTACAAAATTATCCCAGGCGGTTACTTTGCAATTAGGCAAGGCTTTTACACGAAAATCTATTTTATCGCCAGTCTGTAATACAAGGTCTCCTTCAGGAAAAGTTTCTATGCTTTCTATACCCAATGTTTTTACCGTGTCTGCAGGTTTTGGTGGTGTATAATTATAGCGTATCGTTTTAGTGTAAGTAACGTCGTGTGGCCCGGTAGTGGCGATCGTAAAAGAAGTATCGCCCGGCAATAAATTTAACTCATCGACAAAGGCGCCTGTTGAATATACTTTTACTGTTTGTTGATTGATGGTAATGCTACAATTTTTGCAGGTGCTGCCAATGATATTCTGTCTAGCGTATTTAACGCTATTGTTTTCTTTAAAGGGTTGCACCAGGTGTATAAATATTTTACTGGTATCCTGACAGTAAACCTTGCCACAAACCAACAAAATAAAACAGGTTATTAATATTCTCATAAGTAAATGATAAAGCTCGAACAAAGTAAAAACAACAAAAATTATGTTTTGATAAAAGTATCACAAATATCTCACCAATGACAGATCCACCCAATACAGTTCTGTTATCTTTTGCATAACAATATACCAATAACTGTACTAACTTTGTCGTGTAATGAATGACCGGCCGATCATATTATTTGATGGTGTTTGTAATCTCTGCAATAATGCTGTTCAGTTTGTAATCAAACATGATGCGAATGATAAATTTTTATTCGCTTCTTTACAAAGCGATACCGGCCAAAAATTATTGCAAAAATTAGAGTTGCCTGACAAGGATTTCAATTCATTTATTCTGTTACAGCATGATATAGTATATACGCAATCAACAGCAGCATTAAAAGTTGTACAACAATTGAACGGCGGCTGGAAATTATTATACGGCTTTATGATTGTTCCTCCATTTATACGCAATGCCCTTTACAGATTGATTGCAAACAACCGGTATAAATGGTTTGGCAAGCTGAATGAATGCATGCTGCCAACACCTGCATTGCAAAAAAGATTTTTATAAACGAACATATATGATCAATAAAAAAACATTGGTGATTGGCGCTTCAGAAAATCCGGAACGATATAGCCATTTGGCCGTACAAAAATTGGTAGCGCATCAACAGCCTGTAATTGCACTCGGCATAAAGAAAGGTAGTATAGACGCTGTGCCGATCGAAACAGAGAGAAAGCAATGGGAAGATATTGATACGGTAACGCTTTATTTAAACCCTGCTATTCAAAAAGATTATTATCAGTATATACTTTCTCTTCATCCAAAACGTATCATATTTAATCCCGGAACGGAAAATGATGAATTCTATGATCTGGCTAAAGAAAATGGAATTGAAGCCAAAGAAGCCTGCACACTGGTTATGCTAAGCACCGGTCAGTATTAATGGTAATGATTTTGTAACATTTTACCGGGTTAAAAACCATTGTATGCATTTGTTTTCTTCGTAACTTTAGAAAACCCCATTTATATGCTTTGGAGAAAATTCAATGGAGATCCCATTCAGCTTCCCATTAAAGAAGCAGTAGAACAGGCTATCATTCGAGAAACAAAAGCCGGTAATCATTTAAAAGTTTGTATTGGAACCGACAGCCAGGTAAAAGGCAAAGACACAGAGTTTGCAACTGTGATCGTTTTTTTACGTGAAGGCCGCGGCGGCTTTATGTTCATTCACAATGAAAAAACATTGGTGAAGTACGGCGTTAAAGAACGGATGTTGGTTGAAGTTGCAAAAAGCATTGAAGTTGCTTATGAACTCTGCAACCTTTTTACATTGTACAATGTAGATATGGAAGTTCATGTAGACATTAATACCAATCCGCAATTTAAAAGCAACGAGGCATTGCGCGAAGCAATGGGCTACATACTGGGTATGGGCTTTGCCTTTAAAGCCAAACCGGAAGCTTTTGCCAGTAGCAGTTGTGCCAATAAGATCGTGAACTAATTGAAATTTACTTTGATCTGCGTATGGTTCGTAGTTGAAAAATTACGGACAGTAAAATTGACTCCCCTTTACTTTTATTCTTCGCTGTTTTTTTCTGCTATCAGATCCAATATCTTATCTTTTCCTAATTTTTTTGTTGCACTGGATACAAAATGCTGAGGCAGGAACTGCCACGTTTTTTTTAACGTATTTAAAAAAGCTTTTACGTTTTTAGCAACAATAGCCTGCGTTTCTTTATCTGCTTTGGTAAATACCAATGCAAAAGGAACCTGCCATTTATCTAACTGATTTAAAAAATCCAGGTCAAGCTTTTGAGGAGAATGACGTGAATCGATCAATACAAATACCATGGTAAGATTGGGCCTTTTTCTTAAATAATTTTCGATCATTTGCTCCCAGCGCCTGCGACTTGTCTGACTCACTTTTGCAAATCCATATCCGGGCAGATCGACCAGGTACCATTCATGATTAATGATAAAATGATTGATCATTTGGGTTTTGCCGGGGGCTGAAGAAGTTTTAGCCAGCTTTTCGTTAGTACAAAGCATATTGATCAACGAAGATTTACCCACATTACTCCTGCCGATAAATGCGTATTCTTTTTTATCCGGATCGGGACAAAGCTCAAAATTCGGACTACTAATAATATATTTAGCTGACTTGATCTGCATTCCGCAAAGATACTCAGTATAGGGCCAATATACAAGGCTGTTTGCACTGTTTAAGTTTTGTTATTTGTTTTATTGGGTTTTGTATAGTGTGTATTGTTTTTTGTTTACATGTATCTTTGTGAGGATGACTCAGTTTGCACACGACAATGTGGTTCCATATAAAGACTCTGACCAGGGGAAAAAGCAGCAGGTTGCAGCAATGTTTGATGATATTGCCGTGCGCTATGATTTTTTAAACCGGTTTTTAAGCGCAGGGATAGATATTACCTGGAGAAAAAAAGCACTGCGTGAATTAGTTGGTCTGCAGCCAAAGTTTATATTAGACGTAGCTACCGGTACAGCAGATGTAGCTATCATGGCATCTGGTATATTGAAACCGGAGAAGATAACGGGTATCGATATCAGCGATGGCATGTTGGAAATAGGCAGAAGCAAAATAGCCAGGCTACAACTTACTGATACGATCCAATTATTAAACGGAGATAGCGCATCAATACCTTTTGCAGATAATAGTTTTGATGCAGTAACGGTAGCATTTGGCGTACGAAATTTCGAATATTTAGAACGAGGGTTGGGTGAAATAAAAAGAGTTTTGAAACCCGGAGGAAAACTAGTCGTACTGGAATTTAGTAAACCAACAATAGCAGGTGTAAAATGGTTCTATAATTTATATATGAAAATAGTAGCGCCGAATATGGGTAAGCTGTTTTCAAAAAACCGTGATGCTTATAAATACCTGGATGAATCAATTAAAAAATTTCCCGAAGGGAAAGATTTTATCAATATCCTTGATGAAACAGGATATCAAAAAACTTATTACAAACCCCTGAGTTTAGGAATATGCAGCATCTATTGCGGAGAAAAATAGTATACATCAGCCTTATTATACTGATCATCCCGTTTACGGGATTTTCACAGTTGAGGTATACGCCCAACCAGGAAGATCATGATGATAAGCCGATCCGTTTTGGAATAAACTTTGGATACAACCAATCGCATTTTAATTTTTCTCATTCTAAAGATTTTCTGGATCAGCTTACACCTCCTAATGACAGCATACTGGATATTGAAAGTGTGAACAGCGTAGGATTAAATTTAGCATGGCTCGTAAATTTTAATTTAAGCCCGCATTTTAATATCCGTACTTTTCCTATTGATCTGACATTTTCTGAAAGAGTTTTCGAATATACTTTAACAATGCCGGTTGCTAATCAGGGAGAAACAACGATCACTGATAAAAGAATACAATCAATTGTATTGAGTATCCCTGTTCAATTAGAGTTCTGTAGCGACCGTATCGGAAATCTAAAAGTATACACTATTGCAGGCGGAAGAGTAGATGATGACCTTACTACAAATAACGGAGATGTGAATAATGGTGCGACCGTAACTTTAAAGAAATTAAATTTCAGTGTTGAAGGTGGTGTAGGATTTCATTTATACTTTCCTTACTTTGTATTATCACCCGAGTTGAAATTGGGCTGGGGACTTTCGAACTTACAAAACCGACAGACAGACACAAAATACTCTACCACAATTGATAGGATCAATTCAAGAATGATCACGTTTTCTTTGACGGTTGAGTAGTTTAATAGTCGTATAATCTCTTACGAATAT
Source organism: Bacteroidota bacterium (assembly GCA_013288745.1). Classification (GTDB taxonomy): domain Bacteria; phylum Bacteroidota; class Bacteroidia; order Chitinophagales; family Chitinophagaceae; genus Ferruginibacter. The sequence continues at coordinate 27,109 of JABDBG010000015.1, read as the reverse complement.
TCCACCGAATACCAACCGTTACCATAGTTGTGTTGCTATTATAAATAGGTTCGTTCGCAATTTTATAATCTCTAGCCTGTAACAATCCTTCTAAAAATAAATTTTCTCTTACTTCATAAGCTATCTGGAGTGATGCATTTAAACAAGTAGCTTTTCTACCACTTCCAATTTTATATCCACCATCACCTTTACGATCATTATAATTGATCAAAGGATTACTGCCGTAAGATCTTCCATCTAGACTATCCAGTCCCTGAAAATAGTAAATAGCCTGACCGGTAATATACCATTTTGGTGCGGGCTGATATTTTGCGATCCCAATAAATTCCTGCAAGTTAGCACCTAAAGGATGCGCCAGCGGTTGATTGTAATTAGTGTAATTTGAAATATCATTATCATGCTCATAAGTAAAAGGGCGTATTCTGTTGTCTTCAACTTGCAGGTCCAGGTTTCGCACACCAAATGCATCAATATATTTTACCCCTATTTGATACGCATATTTATTCCCCCACCAACCTGTATCAGCTTTGATCTGTGATAAAACAAATTCATCCAATAAGAACTGTCCGTAAAATTGAAGATGGTGTGCAGCGTTGGCTTTAAAGTTTAAACCAACCTGTGCTTTATCCGGACTGCCAACAGTTCCCTCAACCGATCTGTAGAAAATGATCGGATTTAAATATTCAAAATCGAAATGATCTTGTCTGCCGAAAATTATGCCTTCAAACAAACCAATATTCAGCCACTTGGTAACATTCATACTTAAGGTATGCATGGCAGCATATTTTCTTCCTAATAAAGTATCGCCTACTTTATTGAATTGTGGTATCAGTTCCATGAACAGGTTTTGGTATTCGAATTTCCAAACCTTGGTGTTCAATTTTAAAAATAAATAGCTGGCGCCATCATTACCTAAAAAAAGGCTGCGGTATCCATCGCCAATAAAATTTTTATCGTACCCAAATTGTATATTAATATATTTTGCTTCGTTGAAAGTAAAGTAGCCTCGCGCATCAAAATAATCATAGGCTGTTGTATCATTTTTAAAAAGCTTGGCAAATTCTACACCTGGTACAACAATATTTCTACCACCTCTGTAAACCGATCGGGAAAAATAGCCAGGGCCTCTTTCCTGGTTATCAGACATTGTTGCGTAAAAACCTATTTTATGATCGATCATACCTCTAACATTAATGCCTCTTGTGTTTATATATAATGTTTTAGACTCAGTGCCGGTGCCTGATTCCTTGCCACCTTCAAAATCTAAAACAGGATTAACAGCTAAAAAAAAGTCTTTGGTATTTACTTCTAGAAGATTGGGCTTTGTGGTATAAAAATCTTTTAAAATAGGCCGTTTACTTTGAAATGATGCTTTGGAGCCCGTTACCCATTCGCTGTTATTCATCAACAAGCTATTCATATCATAGGCATCTACTTTTGATAAATTCAAACGATTGCCGTGTCTGTATTTAATTACCGCCGCTATGGAATCTGCAGTATTTAACCCCATACCAATACTATCAGACGGATACTTATAACTTAGATCGATACTGTCTAAATATTCAGCTTCCGCTACAATATTTTGGCGGCTATATGGCTTAAGGGTCGAAAAATTAATATCGGTATTAGCGCCTTGCTTGATCTCTAACCGATCCATAAAATTATAGCCTTTATCACCTTCAGGTAAAAAAGTAGACTGGGCCATTGCCGTAAACGGACAAATAAAAACGAGTAGTTTGAAAAAGCTTTTTATAATTTGCATAGAAATTGGTTATAAAGACAATTCGTTAATTTTCAAGATATGCAAAAATACCTCTTTAAGAACATACAGATCGTAAATGAAGGAAAGATCCAGATAATGGATCTATTGACAAATGGGCCAAGGATCGAAAAAATCAATCCGCAGATCAATACAAAAGAAAAAGTAATAGAAATTAACGGCGAAGGGAAAATGTTATTACCGGGCGTTATTGATGACCAGGTGCATTTTAGAGAACCTGGATTAACACAGAAAGCGACTATTTATACAGAAAGCAAAGCGGCGGTTGCAGGCGGTGTTACAAGCTTTATGGAAATGCCAAACACCCTACCAAATGCATTGACAATAGAGTTATTAGAAGACAAGTATAATATTGGTGCAAAAACCTCATTGGCTAATTACTCATTTTTTATGGGGGCCAGTAATACCAATATAGAAGAAGTGCTTAAGATCAATGATAGAAAAGCGAACGTATGCGGCGTAAAAATTTTTATGGGATCCAGCACAGGCAATATGCTGGTAGATAATTACGGCACTTTAGAAAAAATATTTCGGGAAAGCGAGATGCTGATCGCTACGCATTGTGAAGATGAAAAAATAATCAGGGAAAATTATGCGAGAATAAAAAATGAGAAAGGTGAATTATCTGCAGCTGATCACCCGATCATCAGAGATGCAGAAGCATGTTTTGAATCTTCCCTTGCTGCCATTCAGATGGCAAAAAAATTCAATAGCCGGTTGCATATACTTCATATCAGTACAGAAAAAGAGGTACAACTTTTTGGAAATATGTTGCCCTTAAAAGAAAAACGCATCACTGCTGAAGTTTGCGTACACCATTTACATTTTACAGGAGATGATTACGAACGCTTGGGTTACCAGATAAAATGTAATCCCGCTATCAAAGCACCATATAATAAAGAAGCATTATGGAAAGCTTTGTTAGATGACCGTTTCGACATCATTGCTACGGATCATGCGCCACATACCTGGGAAGAAAAACAGGGCCCTTACGAACACGCACATTCGGGCTTACCATTAGTGCAACATTCTTTATTACTAATGTTGGAATATCACCGCCAGGGAAAAATTTCTATCGAAAAGATAGTAGAGAAAATGAGCCATGCTGTCGCAGATTGTTTTAATATAAAAGACCGCGGCTATATACGCGAAGGTTTTTTTGCAGATCTGGTAGTAGTCGATCCTACAAAACCGATCACTGTTAACAAAGAAAATATTTTATACAAATGTGGCTGGAGTCCGATGGAAGGTGTTACTTTCTCTAATTCAATTGTTAATACTTTTGTAAGTGGCAATATGGTTTATGGAAATGGAGTGTGGGATGAATCTAATAAAGGGCAGCGGCTATCATTTAATAGATAATCTTCTTTTTAATGGAAATAGATAAAATAACATTCAACGACCTTTCTGTTTTCAGCGAAGAAGATCTTTCCGTTTTTAATAAACTGGATCATACAAGAACAACCAATGGTAGGGCTCAGCTACGTGTTAATTTTAATACACCCTTACAGACCATTGATGCTATACAAGGCGTTCAGCAAACCATTCAATTAATTATCGAAAATCGATCTGTATGGCCAATGCGGATCAGCAATGGAACGTTGATGGTGATCGAAAAATTTTATTCGGCTACGATCGATGAGATACCGGCAAATCCATCTTCATTTGCAGTGTATAATTACAAGCTGTTTCATGGTCCGGATTTTTCCCTGGTAAAATATTCTATGCGACATGCATTCGATTTTATTAAAGGGATGCAATTATTTTGCCACTATTTTTTACAAGACAATTCACCCACGCCATTGTATAAATTATTGTCAACAACAAAACAATTACTCGACAAAGAACAATTTGTTATAATTGAAAAAAATAATAAAGCAGAAGACCTAAGCGCGTCAGCGCAATTACACTTGGCAAATTTTCTGCGCTATCGCTACAAACAAAACATGACCGAGCTTTTAGCCATCTATGCTCAGTTAGATGCCTGGTATGGAATGGCGCAAGCGATGCAACAATACGGTTTAGCGTTTCCTCAATTTGTAGAAACAGACCAGCCAATATTTGATGCAAAAGGCTTGTACCATATTTTATTGAGTGATCCTGTTGCTTATGAAGTGAATTTACATAAAGAAAATAATTTTTTGTTTTTAACAGGAGCGAATATGGCGGGCAAAAGCACGTTTATCAAATCGGTTGGTACGTCAGTTTTTTTGGCACATATCGGTATGGGCGTTCCTGCAAAAGAAATGCAATTGAGTTTGTTTGATGGCTTGCTGAGCAATATTAATGTAGCCGATAATATTTTAAAAGGTGAAAGCTATTTCTACAATGAAGTACAGCGCATTAAAGCCACCGTTACAAAAATTTCAGATGGAAGAAAATGGCTGATACTGATCGATGAATTATTTAAGGGCACCAATGTTGAAGATGCTATGAAATGTTCATCAGCTGTGATTGAAGGGTTAGTAAAAATGAAAAATTCCTTATTTATTCTATCAACTCATTTGTATGAGATCGCAGAAGACCTTAAAAAATATCCCAACATAGGTTTTTATTATTTTGAAACAACAACTACTGCTGATCAGCTTCAATTCAGCTACCAATTAAAAAAAGGCGTAAGCAATGATCGTTTAGGGTACCTCATTCTGCAAAGAGAAGGCGTTGTTGATCTGTTGAAACAGTTATAATGCGGTAAATTAATCTTGCCGACTTTGTAATAATTGTATTATTTTACTTCTTTATTAATCCTCAATCCGTACCAAATGTTAGTGAAAACTTATGGCAGCGCCGTATATGGTGTAGAAGCTATTACCATTACAGTAGAAGTGAATGTAAATAACCAGGGCCAGAATTACTATATCGTGGGCCTTCCGGATAATGCCGTAAAAGAAAGTCTGCAGCGCGTTGAGAGCGCTATCAAAAGCAATAATTATTATATGCCGCGTACCAAGCTGGTCGTAAATCTAGCGCCCGCAGATATTAGAAAAAGCGGTACCGCTTTCGATCTGCCTATTGCTATTGGAACGTTGGGCGCTACAGAACAAATAGCCAATCCTGAAAAACTAGCCGACTATGTGATCATGGGTGAACTGAGTTTAGACGGTACTGTTAGTGCTATCAGAGGAGCTTTGCCGATTGCCATCCAGGCAAGAAAAGAAAAATTCAAAGGGTTGATACTGCCGATACAAAATGCGAAAGAAGCAGCGATGGTGAATAATTTAAATGTATATGGCGTGGAACATATTAACGATGTGATCAATTTTTTCAAAAACGAAGAATCATTGCAACCGACTATTGTTAATACAAGGGAATTGTTTGCGCATTCTGAACAGGATTTTGATATTGACTTCTGTGATGTCAAGGGACAAGAAAATATAAAACGGGCACTGGAGATTTCTGCAGCAGGTAGTCATAATGCTATTTTAATTGGGCCGCCGGGTGCGGGTAAAACCATGTTGGCGAAACGTTTGCCAACTATCTTACCACCGCTTACTTTGCAGGAAGCTTTAGAAACAACTAAGATCCATAGCGTAGCAGGGAAGTTACCTGAGAATGCAACCCTGATATCAAAACGACCGTATCGTTCACCACACCATACAATAAGTGATGTTGCACTGGTGGGTGGCGGAGGTAATCCACAACCGGGAGAAATTTCATTGGCACACAATGGTGTTTTGTTTTTAGATGAATTACCTGAGTTTAAAAGAACGGTATTGGAAGTAATGCGGCAACCAATGGAAGAAAGAAAAGTAACCATATCGCGAGCAAAAGTTTCATTGGATTTTCCTGCAAGCTTTATGTTGATCGCTTCTATGAATCCCTGCCCTTGCGGGTTTTTTAATCATCCTGAAAAAGAATGCACTTGTCCGCCGGGAGGCGTACAAAAATATTTGAATAAAATATCAGGCCCGTTGCTGGATAGAATTGACTTGCACGTAGAAGTAACACCCGTGGCATTTACAGAATTATCCTCTTCGCAACAATTTGAAAAAAGCGAACGCATCCGCGAACGCGTAATTAAAGCAAGGGAAATTCAGGCAGAACGTTATAAAACGATCGAAGGTGTATATGCCAATGCGCAAATGAGTAGCAAGATGCTGAAAGAGATTTGCCAGATAAATACAGCCAGTCAGAACTTATTAAAAGTAGCTATGGAAAAATTGAACTTATCTGCACGGGCATATGATAGAATTTTAAAAGTGAGTCGCACTATCGCGGATCTGGCAGGTGCAGAAGAAATACATGCAGAACATTTAGCAGAAGCAATACAGTACCGCAGTTTAGATAGGGAAGGTTGGGCAAAATAATTTTACTTTTCAGCATTGTATTTTGATTATTTTTGTCCCTCGATCAAAAAATAATGTATGTTTTCTATTATCATTCCTACCTGGAATAATCTTTCTTACGTTAAGCTTTGTGTAGAAAGCATTAAAAAAAATTCGGCGCTGCCTTGTCAGATCATTTTACATATTAATGATGGAAGCGATGGTACACTTGATTGGGCAAGAGAACAACAAATACAATATACACATACACCTGAAAATGTAGGGATCTGTATTGCCGTGAATATGGCAGGTGAATTAGCTGTAAATGAAAATATCGTATACATGAATGATGATATGTATGCTTGTCCGGATTGGGATAAATATTTAGCAGAAGAAATTAAAAGCTTGCCTACAGATAATTTTATGTTATCGTCAACAATGATCGAGCCGCGCGATTCAAATAATGGAGCCGTAATAGTAGCTGATTTTGGAAGAGATACAGAAAGTTTCAGGGAGAAAGATCTGTTAGCGGCATTGCCTTCTTTTCATAAAAATGACTGGAGTGGATCAAGCTGGCCGCCAGTGGTTATCTCAAAAAAATACTGGAACATCATCGGTGGGTTTAGTATAGAGTTTAGTCCGGGTATGGCAAGTGATGATGATTATGCTAAAAAAATGTGGGAAGCGGGATGCAGGTATTTCAAAGGTGTTGGAAAAAGCATGGTCTATCATTTCCAGACAAAATCAACTTTACGCATCAAAAAAAATAATGGAAGAAAACAATTTTTATTAAAATGGAATTGCAGCTCTTCTATATTTAACAAACAGTATATTTTAAAAGGGCAAGCTTTTACTGGTATTTTAAAAGAGCCACCTACAGAAGTGCTTAGAAAAGATAAATTGAAAACCTGGTTCAAGAAGAAGTTCGTGTATTAAAAATTTAAATACTTTTTAATATCGAATTCCTTATGATTGAATTTGTTTTTTAATTTCTCCAACCAGGATAAATTTTTAAAGCTGTCTTTTTCCTCTTGCATAGAAATAATATCAAGCTGCCTCGTTTTTTGTATCAATTCATTGATATCCGAATCTTTATAGCGATCAAAAAATTGCGCTAACACAATTCTAAATTCTTTCAGGTCCCAGTAATGCAATATTGAATCGGCTGATGATCGAATAGGGTGCTGCTTTTGCATACAATAACCAAAGGCAAACTGTTCTGCAATATGTTTTGGAAATTTTTTGTAGATCGTATCTGAAAGCGACAAAACATCATTTAATAAAATGCTATTCGCACTATTCAATCCTAATACACCTGCGTTCCACATTTGTAGCTGGTTTGAATACTCTAACTTTTTTCCGTTGTATTCAATAGGATTTTTAGATAAAAATTTATCCCACTTCTTAAAATAGGCGTTAGATGTGTCGCCTAATATTCCTTCATACAAATGCATGTAAAAATTTCCTTCCGATATAGAAGAGAATATTGGTTGCAACGAAGTAAGCGCATACGTATCGGTATCGCAGTACAATAAATTTCCTGTGTGGGTAGAAAAAAAATCCTGAATGATCTTTATTTTAGTTCTGAAAACAAAATCATCAGCACCGCGCCATTCCTTTATTTGTGCCATCGAAACTTGTTTTATAGAAATACTATTACTAAAAGAAGTAAACGGTTTAAAAAATTCGGGCTGGTCCGTATAAATTACAATAGAAGTATTGGACAGCTCCGCTGAATATTTATCTATATACCTGAGCAGGGAATATTTACATTCATTGATATTGTTAATACTACCATAAGCCACGTACAATATATAATTCTGCATAAAGAAAGGAACCGATTTAATTATGGAAAGAATTGAGAATTTTATTTGTATGCTTTTGTTTTGTACTTAATAGATCTTCAATTGCTTTGATTACCCGCTTCGGAGTGATCGCATTGATATCGGGATTATAACCAAGAGATAAAAAGACAGGTATAGCTGATTGATCCTTCACCAATTTTTCTACATCAGGCGGACAAATAAATCTTCCATTCAAAAACAGCGCTTTCGGATATGGCGTAAACCTGCCATAGCTTTCTCCCATGAATATACAAACCGTTTCCTTGTTTACTGCCGCCGCCATGTGAAGAGATGCGGAATCATTTGTTACCAACAGATCGCTATGATTGATAATATTGGCAAGATCTAATAAAGATGTTTTACCTGTCAAGTCTATAAAACGATCCTGATATTTTTTATCTGTGCCGTTGATAATGGTATTTGCATACTTACTATCTTTTTTGGTGCCTGTTAGCACGATCCTGTAAGAATAATTTTCTAACAGGAAATTGGCAACTGCCGCAAAATTAGCTGTGCCCCATCTTTTTAAATACGCACTTGAACCCGGAAAAAAAATTATATATGGTTTCTCAGGAATGACTGTTGTATTGTCTTCATTTAAATTACGCCATTCAAACCTTTTTACCGAAACATCCAAAAACATTTCGAACATTTCCTGGTAGCGGGATATTTCAAAAAGGTACCGATGTGTAGATCTCAAGACTTGTGTAAAGCAGGGATTGACTTTTGTACCTAACTCCGGTAAAGGTTGTGCGTATTTTATTTTTTCTTTTGCAGTGATCTTGGCAATTAAAAATTGCTCCGTGTATTCATCTCCCGAATAAACAGGATAAAAAAGCGTTTCGTAACCTTTTGATAAAATATTTTTTATTGTTTTGGTTCTATAAAACAGGTCCTTATTAATTCGGTCAAAAGATATCCATATCATCTCATCATAGTAATCGGCATCAAGTGTTTCTGCAATATTTTTCCAGGCACTATTGCCAATGAGTATTATCTTATGATCCTTATACTTTTTACTTTGTTTGATGTAGGGTAAAAAATTTCTGAAAAGAATATAATCTCCTATGAGATCATTTTTGATGAATACCAGTGTTTTTTCGGCAATAGTTACATGGCTGTTTAATCTAAAGTCCGTTATAGTAAAAACTACCTGCCAGAAGGATTGCTTTATTTTTCGACGAATTTTTTTTATTGTAGGCATTTCTTCTCTTTTTGATCCCGCTGACACTGGTTTATTAGGACAAATATCTATTAAATAAATTGGTAAAAACTCAAAATTTATTAAAAAAGACGTTCTACTTTATTCATTCCTAGAAGTTTAAGTAGATAAATAATGAATTCTTAATGCATTGATACTTTTCGATATATTTTTTCTCCTAACTTTGCAACATGAAAATTTTATTGAAATATTTAAAGCCACATAAATGGCTCGTTTTTTTTACCTTATTATTAGCCGCAGTTAATATTGGGTTTTCATTGGTTGACCCTATTCTTTTAGGCAAAATGGTGAATCTTGCCAACGAACATCAAACCATTACAAAGCCTGGTAAATTTGATTGGAATCAATTTATATGGATATATAAACATGTTGCTGTATTGAATCAGGCTACGGGTAAGATGGTGCCTACTTTAGAATTAGGTGTTTTCTTTCTGTTGCTTTTTTCTATCACGGTAGCGATGATAAGTCGTATTGCTAAAAATTTCCAGGATTATTTTTTGAATGTGATCATCCAAAAATTTGGCGCAAAAGTTTTTACTGATGGGTTACAACACGCTATGAAGTTACCGTACCAGCAATTTGAAGATTCCCGCAGCGGTGAAACCTTATCTATCTTAACCAAAGTAAGAGCCGATGTAGAAAAGTTCATGGTAAGCTTTATCAATATACTTTTTGGTGTATTGGTAGGTGTAGTATTCGTGTTTGTGTATGCGGCATTGTATATTAACTGGCGCGTACCTGTTGCTTATTTAGTGGGGATAGTGGTATTAACTGTTATCACGAATTTGTTGAGTAAGAAAGTAAAAGTGATCCAGAAAAATATCGTAGGACAAACAAATGCATTGGCAGGATCTACAACAGAATCTTTGCGCAATATTGAACTGGTAAAAAGCCTGGGCTTAACACACCAGGAAGTAGAACGTTTAAATAAAAACACCTATAAAATATTAGGACTTGAATTGACCAAAGTAAAACGTATCAGGAGTATTAGTTTTATACAAGGTACTTTGGTGAATACATTGCGCCAGGTAATTTTATTTATTTTATTAGCACTCATTTTTGATTTTAAAATGAATGCGGGCCAACTGGTTACCATGCAGGTTTTCTCCTTTTTCATTTTTGGCCCGTTACAGGAAATCGGGAATATTTTATTATCATACAGAGAAGCAGAAGCATCACTGATCAATTTTGATCTGTTGATGAAGAAAGACCCTGAATTGGAACCGGCATTTCCTAAAGCACTGGGTAATATCAAAACCTTGTCATTTAACAATGTGGCTTTTCAGCACGCCAGTGCTTCTCATAAAGCGATCGATGGAATTAGTTTTGATGTTGAAGTTGGTGAAACAGTTGCATTTGTTGGCCCTTCAGGAAGTGGAAAATCTACTTTAATGAAACTGTTTGTTGGTTTATATCGCCCGCAACAAGGAAATATTTTTTATAATGGGTTAGATGAAACGGTTATTCATTTTGATGACCTGCGCAAACAGATTGGTTTTGTAACACAAGACACAAACTTATTTAGCGGTACTATTAAGGAAAACTTAATGTTCGTTAATCCGGATGCAAGCGATGCTGATCTTACAGAAGTATTAAGAAAAGCAAGTTGTACAGGATTAATAGCGCGAGCAGAAAAAGGGGTAGATACGATGATCGGTGAAGGCGGATTAAAATTATCCGGCGGAGAAAAACAACGTTTATCTATCGCACGTGCCTTATTACGCAAACCGCACTTATTAATATTTGATGAAGCAACGAGTGCGTTGGATTCATTGACAGAAGAAGAAATTACGGATACGATCAAAGACATATCTTCTGCCAAAGAACAAATAACTATCTTAATTGCGCATCGTTTAAGTACGATTATGCATGCGGATAGAATTTACGTACTGGAAAGAGGTGTTGTGGTTGAAACAGGTACACATGAAAAATTACTTGAAGAAAAAGGATTATACTATGCTATGTGGCGCCAGCAAATTGGCGAGCGTAAAAAGACAATGGCCTGATAGGCTGAACGCAGGATGCTTAATGCTAAACGCTATTAAAATAATCGGATTGGTTTTCCTTTCAGCGTTAAGCATTCAGCATTCCGTATCTTTGCAGTGATGGAAAACAATAAACCTGCGCCTAATTATATCCTAAGCATTTTTAAGATGAAATGTCCCCGCTGCAGACGTGGCAAAATGTTTCAAGATGCCAATCCATATAAAAGCTTAAAGCTGTCGCATATTTTTAATATGCCGGATACTTGTCCTGAATGCGGACAGAAATACGACCTGGAAACAGGGTTTTGGTATGGAACAGGCTATGTAAGTTATGCATTGGCAGTAGCTATTTCTGTTGCCACATTTATTGCCTGGTGGGTTTTGATAGGCATTTCTGTAGATGACAACCGAATATTCTGGTGGTTGGGATTGAACTGTTTATTACTGGTAGTTTTGCAGCCATGGATGATGCGATTGAGCCGGGTTATTTACTTATATTTTTTCGTAAGCTATGACCCCAATTACGAAACAACCAAGCCAACGCAGTTTGATGCATAATATAATTTAATTGCTGATGTCTGATTGCTGATATATGGTTTCGGGCAGATAATTAATATCAGCAATCCTATATCAGCAATCAGAAATTTCATTTTTATTTTTTCAAATTCCAACTCAACGGAATATCAAGCTTAACGCTAAAATTTCTACCCATATTATAAATACCGTGATGGCCTCTTGGATCATCGGGATAAGGTTCAAAGTATTTTAACCTGCTTAAATGGTCCTGGTAAGCAATATCAAATACATTATTCATCATCAGATACAGATTAAAAATCCTTACTCCTTTTTTATTGGTGAAGCCGCTGCCCACGCCAGCGTTTACCAAAGTATATCCGGGTGTTCTTGTTTCTGTATTATCTGTTAAATAAACACGGTCTTGCGTTGCATAATAAGCCAGTTGCACTTTTACAAACCCATCGATCAAGTGTGCCGAAGTTGAATTAAAATCATAGCGTAATTCTGAAATGCCATGCAGCGGTGGAATAGAAGCTACATATTTATTACTATCCGATCTTGAAGCAGCAGGGATATCCCTGTTCAAACCATATACTGCTGAGATACTGTTTTCGAAATGCAATGCTTTTATCGGATGGAAATCTATGGTAGCTTCACCCCCGTACAATTGTACTTTACCTTGTTGAAATTTAAATGTATCGATCAATGTGCCATTACCGCTTGCTACTTTCTGATTAAAAATATAATTTGATATCATATTATTAAATAGACTTACTGAAACAAAAATATATTTTGATAAATATTCAGCACCAATATCCTGTTGGAAACTAAACTCAGGTTTAAAATTGTCATTTCCTATCTGGTATAAATTTGTTCCCGGATGTACGCCATTGGCGGATATCTCAGCAATATTCGGTGCTCTGTACCCTCTGGCGATATTTGCCTTAACAGAAAACTTTTCTGAAAAATTATAAGTAGCCCCAATGCTTCCCGATCCTCCTGAAAAAGTATGACTGTATTTTGAAAATGGCTTAGAAGCACCGATAGTATCCGCACCATAAACAGGAGTATCAAATCCATTAACCAGGTTCGGTTTAGTATATAGTTCGCTGTTATTAAATGATCGATTATCATATCTTACGCCACCTGCGATATCCAACTTATTAAAAGTTTTTTTCAATAATGCAAACGGGCCGATATCAAATTGGTGGTAGGATGGAATTACAAATTCGGTTCCGTTTGTTACAATATTTGTTTGGTACATACCATTTATTCCGGTCGTTAAGTTCCAGCCATGCAATTCATGAAAATAATATTTGATATCGTAAGAATAAGTATTGAGTTGTAGAAACAATCCTGCAACATCCTGATAAGGAACTTCGGGGTGACTAAACTCACGGCGAACACTTCTTTGGTAACCGAGATTCACGGTCAGTCTTCCACTACCAACTGTAAAATTATTAGATGAATACACCCTGTAATTTTGTACATGCTGATGCAATGGTGTCATTGCATAGGATTTTAATTCTGATGCCGATACTATTGGACGCGGTGTGGTATCAGCTTCTGTAACTTGTTGTGTAAATTGTCTTGTCGCTGAATCTCTGCTACCATCGGGAATTTCCTGCAAGTCATCAAACAATGACAAACTAAGATGTGTGTAACCCCATTTGCGGTGTAAGCCAAAAGTTGCGTTAGCATCTGTTTCGTTAAATGCAGTGTTGAATACCCGGCCATCAACACTGTTTTGATAATTGGTGGCTTGCTTGTGTGATATTCGTCCTATCCATTCAAAACCTTTTTTTGTTGCTCCTAACATTCCCGACCCTGCAAACAATCCATTGTTGGTTTGGTATTCAGTAGTGATGTCGCCGATCATTTTCCCTTCGGGTGCAGGCTGTGTTGGAATTAAATTGACAACACCAGCTAATGCATCTGATCCATAACTTAGACTGGCAGGGCCTTTTATCACTTCAATTCTTTCAATTGCATATTGATCTACTTCGATACCATGTTCATCTCCCCATTGCTGACCTTCTTGTCTTACGCCATCATATAAGGTCAATACTCTGTTAAAACCTAAACCTCTGATAATAGGCTTAGAAATATTGGCACCTGTAGTAACGGCATTTACACCAGGCACTTTTGCAATGGCATCAATAATATTGGAACTAATATTTTGTGTGATATAAGTATTACTAATCGCAACGATAGGAACAGGGTTGCGTTTTATCTGTACCGCTTTTGATGAACCGGTGATAACAACAGCATCCTGTTCGATATAATTATCATCCATAACAAAATTTTCGTTGACATCGCCATTCACGAAAACATTCCTGGTAATACTTTTAAATCCTACGTATTGAACCTCTACTAAATAAGTTCCGCCGGGCAATGACCTGAAAGTATAGTTACCTAAAGAATCTGTTACTGCGCCTAATTTCAGATCGGCTATATAAACGGTAACGCCTGATAAAGGTTTGCCATTCTTTTTTTCAATAACATTTCCTGATAATGTTCCCGGCTCTGTGAGCGTTTCTTTTACAGCTGTTCCCTGCGCTATGCTTATTTGTGCGCATAGCAGTATTAAAATGAATAAGAATATATTTTTAGATAGATATTTCATGTATGGTTATTTTGCTATTACCTCAGCAAATAATAGTTGTAACAATAACAATTTTCAGGTTGTTATTAAATTTAAATTGAATAATGTATAAAGAAGATTGTCTTATATGCGCGAAGCAGAAAAATGTTACGCAACAGTAGGAGGGCCACGGTGTTCAAAGAAAAAATATTTTGTAGAAGAAAAAAAGTACGAGGTGAGGATAAGATGTTTTGGGTAAGCGGGAAAAGTTGAAAGATCAAAACGAGTAATGCTTTCAATAAAAGGAGATTCTGCAACCAGGTTCTCTGTCTTACATAAATAATCAAATGTTTTTAGTGATGTCGAATTTGATTTTTTTGATAAGACCGTTTCGTCTGTATGATTAGCAAACAGTTCATGCAATATATTTCTTGGTGTAACACTAAATGCAAAAAGCACCAGCATAATACCGGCCAATAAACGTTTGATATGTAAATTTTTGTGTAGCATCAATTTATGATCGTTGGCAAATATACAATATTTGCAACAACGTTGAATATTTTAAAAAAATAAAAGGCATTCAATTACGAACGCCTTTTATTTAATTGCTTTTGATCGGTTAGTTTATATTTTCAATAATACCTGCAATGCCCTGGCCTCCGCCAATACAAGCTGTAACGATACCGTATTTCTTTTTTAATCTTTTCATGTCGTTGATCAACTGAATGCTCAGTTTAGCGCCAGTGCAACCAAGTGGATGTCCTAATGCAATAGCACCGCCATTGATATTGACAATATCCTGGTTCAATCCTAACGCGCGAATTACTGCCAATGATTGCGAAGCGAATGCTTCATTCAATTCTATCAGGTCTATTTTATCTAATGTCATTCCTGCTTGCTTTAATACTTTGGGCACTGCTTCAACCGGGCCAATGCCCATGATGCGGGGATGTACGCCCATTGCTGCACAATTCACTAACCTTGCGATCGGTTTTAATCCCAATTCAGTGATCATTTTTTCGCTCATTACGATCACAAAGGCGGCACCATCACTTGTTTGTGAAGAATTGCCTGCCGTAACAGAACCTCCTGCAGCAAACACAGGTTTTAGTTTGGCTAATCCTTCTTTTGTGGTATCAGCTCTTACACCTTCATCTGTATCAAAGATCCAGCTTTTATTTTTTCTCTTTCCGCTTTCATCAACAAATATCTCTTCAATATTGACAGGTAAAATCCCCGATTTAAAATACCCGTTCTTGATAGCATGACCAGCTTTTACATGGCTCTTATAACTAAATGCATCCTGGTCTTCCCGGCTAACATTGTATTCTTTTGCCACAGCCTCTGCCGTTAGTCCCATGCTTAAATAATAATCCGGTTCATCTTTCGCGATCTCGTAAGAAGGTGATGTTTTCCAACCTGCAGTCGGCACCAAACTCATGCTTTCCGTGCCACCGGCGATGATGCATTCTGCCATACCGGTTCTTATCTTAGCTGTTGCCATGGCGATACTTTCCAATCCACTACCACAATACCGATTGATGGTAATACCCGCAGCATGAATACCGATAGCTCTTGCAGCTATTAATCTTGCTACCTGTAAACCTTGTTCAGCTTCCGGAACGGCATTACCAACAATAACATCATCGATCCTTTTTGGATCGAGTTGCGGCACTGTTGCCAGTAAACCTTTGATGACATCTACAGCCAGGTTATCCGGCCTTGTAAAACGAAGACTTCCTTTTTTGCTTTTTGCAACGGCTGTTCTGAAACCGGCTACTATGTACGCTTCTTGCATGTGGAGATAGTTTAAAATATAACAGTTAACAATCGAAAAAACTAGATAGTTGTTTATGCAACCTTCTATATAAAGTTACAATTTTATTTCAAAAACAAAAAACTCAGGACAGTAACTTAATTTCGCACCATGTATAACCTTTTACGCGCTATTTTATTTTGTTTTGACCCGGAATGGGTGCATTATTTTTCAATGAATTCCCTGCAACTGATCAGTAAGCTTCCTTTTGTCAAAAGATTGTTTACCAATTGTTTTGTAGTAGAAAACGCTCAATTGGAAAAGAAAGTATTTGGACTGAATTTTAAAAACCCTGTTGGATTAGGCGCCGGTTTTGATAAAAATGCCCGTTACTTAAATGAACTTGAGATGCTAGGTTTCGGGTTTGTTGAAATTGGAACTGTTACACCGATTGCACAGGCAGGAAATGACAAGCCAAGATTATTTCGTTTACCGAAAGATAAAGCGCTGATCAACCGAATGGGTTTTAATAATGATGGCGTGGATATAATTGTCGAAAGATTAAAAAAAATCAGAAATCAGAAACCAGAAATCAGAATTATTATCGGAGGAAATATTGGAAAAAATAAAATAACCCCAAATGAAGATGCCTGGAAAGATTATGAGATATGCTTTTTAAAATTGCACGACTATGTAGATTATTTTGTAGTGAATGTTAGCAGTCCGAATACACCCGGCTTGCGTGAGTTGCAGGAAAAAGATTCTTTAAGAAAGATCCTGACCAATCTGCAATCGGCAAATTCCAACAAACAAAATCCAAAACCTATTTTACTTAAAATAGCGCCCGACCTTAACGAAGCACAAATTGATGATGTAATTAGTTTAGCGCTTGAAATAAAATTAGACGGGCTTGTAGTAAGCAATACTACTATCGTAAGAGATAGTTTGCAAACTACTGCGGCTGAGTTAGAAAAAATTGGTGCCGGCGGTTTAAGCGGAAAACCGGTAAAAGAAAGATCAACTTCGATCATACAATACATCAACCAAAAAACAAACGGACAAATACCGATCATCGGTAGCGGCGGAATTTTTACCGGTAATGATGCAAAAGAAAAAATAGTGGCAGGTTCAGTACTGGTGCAGGTTTGGACCGGGTTTATTTATGAAGGTCCGGCTATTGTTAAACGTATTTGTTGTTCCTTAATTAAATAATTTTTTTAACCACTGAGGCACTGAGAGCATCGAGAAAACACTGAGTTCTAACCTCAGTGACCCTTAAGTGTACTCATTGTCTCAGTGGTTCATAGCTTAAGCAATACACAACAAAGTTGCAGCAACAATTCCGGCCGTTTCGGTACGCAACCTGGTTTCACCTAAAGCAACAGGAATAAAATCATTTGTCAAAGCCAGTGCAATTTCTTCTTTACTAAAATCACCTTCAGGGCCAATACAGATGAGTTGATGTGATGATTTAGAGATGTGATGATGTATAGATTCTTTCTTGTCTTCTTCGCAATGCGCAATTAATTTTTGCTGATACGCAGATCTTTTTATCAGCTCAGTAAATTTCGTCGCTTCATGTAAATTGGGTAACCAGCTTTGTTGGCTCTGCAACATGGCACTTACTAAAATACCTTTCATTCTATCATGACGAAAGCTTTGCTTCTCCGTTCTTTCGCAGATCAAAGGAATAATTTCTGTCACGCCGATCTCCGTTGCTTTTTCTAAGAACCATTCAAAGCGCGTATTATTTTTTACCAAAGAAATAGCGATGGCAATTTGCTTGGCAGGAGATGATTGTTTTTGTACGTTGGTTATTTTTACCTGGCATCTTTTTCTGTTATCATCAATAATGGCAGCCATAAATAAATTTCCTTTGCCATCTGTTAATTGTAATTGCTCGCCAATTTCCATGCGCAATACCTGCACCACATGTTTCGATGTTTCTTCACTCAAAACATATTGCGATGCATTCGTGGTTAATTCTTCTGCGTAAAAAAAAGGTAGTGCCATAAAAAAAGCTCACAGTTAAGTGAGCAATATTAATTTAATTTTTTCTCTTATTTAAAAAGGAGCATCATCATCAAACTCATTATCATTCATTTTGCTGCCTTTTTGAATGTATAATTTAGCGCCGCTATCCTCACCACCGCCTGTTTCGGGCTTGATAGGTTTCCAGCTTCCACCACCTGATGGGAACCCGCCACCATCGCCGAATCCGGTGCTTTCATCTTCCACAAATTTTTGAATATGCAGCAATGCTTTTAGCTTAATTGTTTCCAGACTACCGTTACGATGCTTCGCGATTTTTACATGCGTTTCGCCTTTATTGCTTTCGCCCATTTCGTTCTGGTTGATATCATAATATTCAGGACGGTACAGGAACATTACCATATCCGCATCCTGCTCGATCGCTCCCGATTCACGTAGATCACTTAACTGGGGCATTTTATTTCCTTCCTTTCTTGATTCCACGGCACGACTTAACTGGCTCAGTGCAATGATCGGTACTTGTAATTCTTTTGCCAATCCTTTCAGGTCTCTAGAGATACGACTGATCTCTTGTTCCCTGTTTCCGTTCTTACCATCACCTGCACCGCTCATTAATTGCAAATAATCGATCAAGATCAAACCAACATTGTGTTTGTTTTTCAGACGGCGGCATTTTGCTCTTAATTCAAAAATATTTAGTGCCGCTGTATCATCAATAAAGATGGGTGCGTTGCTTAATTTTTCGATCCCTTTTTTATAGAGCTGTTTCATTTCATGGTCTTCTAATTTACCACGGGAGATCTTTTCTAACCAGATCTCGCTTTCCGCACTTAAAATTCTTTGTACCAGCTGGCCTGCACTCATTTCCAGACTAAAGAACGCTACTGCTGTAGGTTTTGTTGGATGCAAAGCCGCGCTGCGCGCAAGATTCAGAGCAAAAGCTGTTTTACCAACTGAAGGACGTGCCGCCAGAATAATAAGATCCGTTGGCTGCCATCCGTAAGTAATTTTATCTAGTGTAGGGAAACCACTTGTTACGCCGGAGATATCCTCATCGCGGCTACGCATGTCTTCAATACGCTGAATTGTTTTTACCAATACGGTATTGATATCATCGAAGTTCTTACGAAGGTGATTGTTTGTTATTTCAAATAATTTACTTTCTGCATCATCTAATAAGTCGAATACATCTGTACTGTTCTCGTATGCATCGCCGATGATTTCACCGCTAATGCGGATCAATTCACGCTGAATAAATTTTTGTAGAATGATACGGGAATGCGCATCAATATTTGCAGAAGAAACTACGGAGTTGGTTAATTTAGATACATAGTATGCGCCGCCAACCAGGTCAAGCTCTTCTTTGGTTTTTAATTCTTCAACAACAGTTAATAGATCTATCGGTAAACTTTTTTGCGCCAATGATTGCATGGCACGGAAAATTCTTTGATTCGCTTCTGTGTAAAAACATTCAGGTTTCAGTATCTCAACAACCGTATCAAAAGCGCTTTTTTCCAACATGATCGCACCCAATACAGCTTCTTCCAATTCCTTGGCTTGTGGCGGCACTTTGCCGAACATCATAGAGCCTAAATCCAATGAAGGTTTACGCCTAGGTTTTCTGTCTTTATTGAGATTAGTTAGATCCATTTTTGTTTACTTATTACTGGGTTAATCAGCCGAAATTGTTAGGTCTGCAGAATGGTAAAAAGATGTTTTTAGAATTATGCAGGACGGCTAAGGTAACAGCGAAACTTTACCGTTTATTAACATAGCCGTGTTATGAACTTTGTAATAATGATTATCCACAGGAAATTCACTCTGTAAGTTAGGTTATTAACGCCTATTAACATAAATATTCACATGCAAAATTCAGCACAATTGCCGCCGATTCCTATTTTCTCCACAACTTTATTTTTGCCTGTTTTTTTTTATTCAGGGAAGGGCTTTTTTTTTCACTTGTTTTGTGTCAATAGTTTGATTAGTATAACTCGTTTTTCCGTCTGTTTTTTTGATTAATGAACGCCTATTGCTTACACTTTACTGCCAATAACTATCTTTGCAACTTATTAGAAAAAATTAATCAGTAATAAATGACCATTAGTTATAATTGGCTTAGTGAATATTTGCCGGAAACAGTTGCCCCCGAAGAGCTAAGTAAGATCTTAACGTCAATAGGATTGGAAGTAGAGACGCTTGAAAAATATGAGGAACTGAAAGGTGGATTGCAGGGCCTGGTCATCGGCGAAGTAATGGAATGCGAAAAACATCCAGACGCGGATAAATTGAGCATCACTAAAGTTGATATAGGAACCAGTGAATTATTACAGATCGTTTGCGGCGCACCCAATGTTGCCAAAGGACAAAAAGTAGTAGTGGCAACCGTTGGTTCAACGATCTATCCATCAAGCGGAGAACCAATGACCATGAAAAAGGCAAAGATCCGCGGCGCTGAAAGCTTCGGCATGATCTGCGCTGAAGATGAGATCGGATTAGGAACAGGTCATGCCGGTATCATGATATTGCCAGCTGATACAAAGGTAGGTTCGCCTGCGGCCAATTATTTTAAACCCAATGAAGATTTTATTTTCGAAATAGGACTAACGCCCAACAGGATGGATGCCATGAGCCATTTGGGTGTTGCCAAAGATGTGTGTGCTTACTTAACTTATCATAACAAAAAAGAAACCAGTGTTAAGCTGCCTTTTAAAAATGATTTTAAAGCAGATAGCAACGAGCTGCCAATAAGTGTAGCTATTGAAAACAAAGAAGCCTGTCAGCGTTATAGCGGTGTCAGCATTAAAGGGGTGACGGTTGCTGAAAGTCCGACATGGTTAAAACAAAAACTAAAAAGCATCGGGCTTCGCCCGATCAATAATATTGTAGATATCACGAATTTTATATTGCATGAGACGGGCCAACCGCTGCATGCTTTTGATGCCAGCCAGATCAAAGGGAATAAAGTGATCGTAAAAAATGTAGCAGAAGGAACGCCTTTTATTACGTTGGATGAAAAGGAAAGAAAATTATCTGCCGAAGACCTGATGATCAGCAATGAAAGCGAACCGATGTGTATCGCCGGTGTTTTTGGTGGATTGACGAGCGGAGTAAAAAATACAACCACAAATATCTTTTTAGAGAGTGCCTGGTTCAGTCCTACAAGTATTCGTAAAACATCTTTCAGGCATGGATTGCGTACGGATGCGGCTACACGTTTTGAAAAAGGCGTTGATATCAGCAACACCGTAAATGTTTTAAAAAGAGCGGCGCTATTAATCAAAGAAATTGCAGGAGGCAAAATTGCTTCTGATCTGATCGATGTATATCCTGCACCAAAAGCCAAAGCTGAAGTAACGATCAAATATGCTTACCTGAAAAAATTAAGCGGTAAAAATTATCCTGCAGCCAATATCAAAATTATTTTAACGAGTCTTGGTTTTGAATTGATAAAAGAAGATGGGGAACAAATGAGTTACACTGTTCCGTACAGCAAACCTGATATTACGATCGCTGCAGATATTGTTGAAGAAATAATGCGCATCGATGGTTTGGATAATGTTGAGATACCATCAGCTATTACTATCTCACCTTCGGTGGAAACATTGGCACACGATGCGATGTACAAAGAAAAGATCGCCAACTATTTGGTAGGCGAAGGCTTCAACGAAATATTTACGAACTCGATCACGAACAGTGCATACTTTGCCAGCGAAGTTTTACAGACAACTGTAAAAATGATCAATAACCTAAGCGAAGAATTAAATGTCATGCGACCAAGTATGATGGAAACAGGTTTGGAAAGTATCTCTCATAATTTAAATCGTAAAAATGTTGACCTGAAATTTTTTGAATTCGGCAAAACTTACGCTACGAGCGGAGTTGGAAGTTATTCCGAAAAACAACATTTGACTATATATATCACCGGAAAAAAAACTATTGATAGCTGGAAGGGTAAAGGAGATAAAGCAGATTTTTATTTTGCAAAAGCAGTATTCGAAAAAATAATTGAATTAGCCGGCGTAAGGTTAACAGAATACATGGTATCAAACAATACAAAATTTGATAGTGCCATCGAGGCAAAAATTAAAAAATATGATATCGCAACGATCGGCAGCGTTGATAAAAAAACGCTAAGCACTTTTGATATTAAGCAACCTGTTTTTTACATCGATATTGATTGGGAACAATTAATCACGCTAAGTAAAAAAGCCAAGATCGAGTACAAAGAAATTTCAAAATTCCCTGCGGTACAAAGAGACCTGGCAATTGTGGTAGATAAGGGTTTGAAATATGAGCAAGTAGAAAAAGCAACAAAAAATGCACAAGTCAACAGATTACAATCGATCAGCTTATTTGATATTTTTGAAAGCGAAAAATTAGGCGCTAATAAAAAATCGTTGGCTGTTAATTTTGTTTTCTTAGATGAAGAAAAAACAATGACCGATAAAGATATTGATGCTATGATGAGTAAGATTATTGCATCTTATGAAAAAGAATTGCAGGCAGAGATCAGGAAGTAAAGACAAAACTTAAAAAGTGAAAACCCAAAAGCAGAGATGATGTCTTCACTTTTGGGTTTTCACTTTTGCTTTATTATTTAATTATACGGTTCCAATCAAATTCGCTACAAGTGCCGTCCAGCCTGATTGATGGCTTGCTCCTAGTCCGCTACTATTGTCTCCATGAAAATATTCATGAAAAAGAACAAGGTCCTTATTTTCAGGTAATTTATAAAATTCGTTATAGGTTGCATTGTAATTATCATACAATGGACGATTGCCTGTCTCGTCTTTTTGAAAAATAGATAAAATGCGTTTCGTTAATTCAGCAGCCACTTCTTCCAAATTCATCATTACTCCGGAATCTCTGGGACATTCAACTTTTAAAGTATCCTTATAATACTCACCATATTTTTTGATCGCTTTAATGATGAGGTAATTGATCGGTAACCAAACCGGCCCGCGCCAGTTACTATTACCGCCAAAGAAATCTGAAGTAGAATCTCCGGGATCATATTCAATAGAATAATTAACGCCTTGTATAGTGATCGTGTAAGGATTTTTATCATGGTATTTGGAAAGAGCTCTGATACCACCACTTGATAAAAATTCAGATTCGTCCAATAGTTTATCTAGTATCTGTACCAACCTTTCCTTAGGCACTAATGATAATAAAGCATCATCACTGTCCGCCCTGCTTTCGTTCGGTAAATAATCATTGTTATAAATACGGTACTTATCAAACCAGGCAGTACGGCGCGCAAAATCGCTTAGCTTATCCATACTATATTTACTGATGATTGATACAGCAAACACGGGAGCAACACCAACGATCGAGCGGACTTTTAAAGCTGCGGGTAGCTTGCCTTTCAGGCAAAGTACATCATAGAAGAAATTATCTTCGCTGTTCCACAAATTCAATTCGTTCAAGGCGTCTGCTATCAATACAAAGTGTTCATAGAATTTTGTAGCAGTATCTTCAAATGCATCATCTGTCAAAGCAATTTCCAAAGCGATATCTAACATGTTCAGAGCATACATGCCCATCCAGCTGGTACCATCTGCTTGCTCCAATGCGATCTGATCCGGTAATTGAATGCTGCGGTTAAATACACCGATATTATCCAAGCCCAGGAAACCACCTTCAAAAATATTATTACCGCTCGCATCTTTTCTGTTTACCCACCAGGTAAAGTTGATGATCAGTTTTTGGAAAATACGTTTTAAGAATTGTATATCACCCTTGCCGGTTGCATCTTTTTCTGCACGGTAAACACCCAATGCAGCAAACGCGTGTACAGGAGGATTTACATCACTGAAGTTCCATTCGTATGCAGGTATTTGTCCATAAGGATTCATGTACCATTCGCGCATCAGCAAAATCAATTGTCCTTTTGCAAATGTAGGGTCAATAGGAGCGATGGCGATACAGTGAAAAGCTGTGTCCCATGCGGCATACCAGGGGTATTCCCATTTATCAGGCATTAAAATAACATCCTGATTTTTTAAATATTTCCATTCATGATTGCGACCCTCTAATCTTTCAGGTGATAATGGGGTTACACCATCACTGGTGCTCATCCATTTTTCCACATCATAATGATAGTATTGTTTGCTCCACAATAAACCGGCAAAAGCCTGCCTTTGAATATTCGCCAGGTCATCGCTTGTGCCTGGCGGCAAGATGGAAGCATAAAATTCATCGGCTTCTTTTTTGCGCTGATCAAAAATTCCTTCGAAGCCTTCCGCAAAAGGAGTATCAGTTGCTTCATTGGTGAGGCGCAGGTAAATTTGTTTGGAAGCGCCGCCTTCGATCGTTAATCTGTAAACAGGTGCGACTTTGGTCCCTTCTCTTTTCTTGATCAATGCATCGGTATTCTTCCCGGAAATAACAGAATCATGAAAAGCATCTTTTACATAAGGTGTAATATTTGTTCTGCCTAAAACGCGTTCTGTATTTGTTTCGTTTTCTGTAATTAATATTTGTCCCGCGCCTCTGAAATATAAATGGTGTTCACCTATCGGCTCATGTGTAGTTTTTAATTCGCTGTTGCTGATCCACTGAATGGATGGTTTCGGTGTTGCAGCATCGAACTGCCACCTGTTCCTAAACCACAAAGTAGGTAGTACTGTTATTGGGGCAGCATCCGTACCACGGTTCACAATATCTATTTTGATAAAAATATCTTCGCTGCTATTTTTTGCATACTCCACATATACATCAAAATATTTATTGTCTTTAAAAATGCCGGTATCTAATAATTCATACTCAGGTACATTTTTCGAGAGGCTCCTGTTTTTATTAATAATATCCTGATAAGGAAAAGCTTGTTGTGGATATTTATACAGGTACTTCATGTAATAATGTGTGGGAACATTATCCAAATAATAATACAATTCTTTTACGTCTTCACCATGATTACCCTGGCCGTTAGATAAGCCGAATAAACGCTCTTTTAAAATAGTATCTTTTCCGTTCCATAAAGCAACAGAAAAGCAAAGATTTTGCATGTAGTCTGAAATGCCCGCCAGTCCATCTTCTCCCCATCTGTACACGCGGCTTCTTGCCTGGTCGTGAGATAAATAGTTCCATGCGTCTCCGCCGGCACTGTAATCTTCTCTCACCGTTCCCCATTGTCTTTCACTTAAATAAGGCCCCCATTTTTCTAACGGAACATCCTTTTCTTTATTTTCATTTATCCGCCTTTGCTCTGCCGTTATATTTTTGTCACTCATAATTTAACCATTAGTTGAAAATCCCGGATATAAAGTCATACCACCATCACAAAAAACAGTGGTACCGGTTATGTAATCAGATTCATCACTTGCCAGCCACGCCGCTAAGTTACCAATATCTTCGGGTTCTCCAATCCGATTGTAAGGGATTAATGTCAGTAAACTATTTAGCGCTTCCGGTGTAGACCATGCTGATGTATTAATAGGTGTTTGTATAGCACCGGGACCGATGCTATTTACTCTTATTTTTTTAGGTGCTAATTCCTGCGCCATGCTTTTCATTAACATCATGATGCCTCCTTTGCTGGTAGCATAATTTACATGGCCACCCCATGGAATTACTTCGTGCACACTGCTCATGCAAATTATTTTTCCTGTCGCCCTGCTTCTTTCGGGCACTGGTCCTCTGCGTAAAAATTCTATTACCGCTTCGCGCGCGCATAAAAACTGTCCTGTTAAATTTACATTGATCACCAATTGCCATTGTGCCAGGGTCATTTTTTCAAATGGCGAATCTTGTTGCAGACCGGCGTTATTGACTAAAATATCAATGGTGCCAAATGCTTTGTACATTTCCTGGAACATCGCTTTCACCTGCGTTTCATTGCTTACATCTGCCTGCAGGGCGATCGCATTTCCGCCATTTGCTTTTATGGTATCAACAACTGCTTGCGCGTCTTCGGGGTGTGCAACGTAATTGACAACAACATTAGCGCCATCATTTGCCAACGAAATGGCGACTGCTTTTCCGATGCCGCTATTGGCGCCGGTTACCAATGCAGACTGGCCCTTTAATTTTGGATTGGGATTCATGTAAATTAATTTTGTTAGAGCCTATTATAAAAAACTATTTCATTCTTTCCAGCAAATGATCACCAACGCGTAAGGCATTAGCCATAATTGTTAGTGATGGGTTTACCGCACCGATCGATGGGAAAAAACTGCCATCCACAATGTATAAATTATCTACTTCATGTGCTTTGCAATTGGTATCAACAACAGAGGTTTTTGGATCAGTGCCCATTCTTGTTGTACCAACCTGGTGCGCAATACCTGATAAAGGGATTCTTTTACGAATATTTACGCCGTAGTGTAAAAAGCTTTCTGCTGCATCTACTTTAACCAAAACATCTTTCCATGTTTTAATTAATCTTTGAAAGCCTTCAGTATTATTTTCTTTATAATCTAAATGTATTTGTCCGTCGATCACACGCACTCTATTGTCAGAATCAGCGAGGTCTTCACCAGTCATCCACCAATCTACCGAGTGTGTTGCCATTTCATCCAATACCTTGTTCGGTGTAAAAAACGGCGCATCAGGTTCCAACTGGTATTTATCAGACTTGCCCAACATTTGCACATGCCCCATTGGGAATTTGTACTCTTTATCGCCCCAGTAATAATCATTTACCGCCATTGTCTTTTGAAACTTTGTTGGATTAGGTTTACTGCTGATCGCCAACATTGCTTCATTCAAATGCTTCATAAAATTTCTGCCCACCTGGTCGCTGCCGTTTGCTAAACCATTCGGATGTTTATCATTAGCGCTGTTCAATAATAAAACGGCTGAGTTAACCGCTCCGCAGGATACAACAACGATGTCTGCCTTGTATCCAACTATTTCGCCGTTGTATTCACCCATCACATAATCTATCGTGGTGCCGTCAGCGTTAGTAACGAGCTTGGTTACTTTGAAATTCCTTAATAAAGTAACATTGTCATTTAAAGCCGGGCGTGTACAATTAATATCTGCATCACTTTTAGCATGCACCATACAAGGGAATCCATCACAGGTACTGCAACGTATACATTTACTGTTTGGCATATCAGACTCGTCAAGCTTGATAGCTATTGGTAAATAAAAGGGATGATGGCCAAACTTTACGAGGTCATCGTGTAATTGCTGTATGCGAGGCTCATGACTAACAGG
>JABDBG010000014.1 GCA_013288745.1 Bacteroidota bacterium | reverse complement strand
ATAAAAAAAACGATGGATAATATTTTCCTTTTTGAGATAAGATAGCATCTGTAGAATCATTTCCGTTCGCATCCGTTAAAGAAAAATCGTTGATAGCAGGTTGTTTACCGTTCCCCTTTTCTACCAGCACCTTTTTTTGTTCTACAAATTGCCAGGTTGAATCGGGTAAATTAGCTGTCGTAAATTCTTTTGTTTCGTTTCCTTTTTTATATACGAATGAATACGCGAACTTATCAAACGTTGCGTCAGCAGGCATTTTACGAAGCTCTAATAAATTGTTTCCTTTTTTGTAAGGCAGGCAGTCGATCAATGGCAAATGCTCTAACGTATACGATTGTAAAAAAACAACAGCCATCAACGTTAGTGCGATGATACCAAAATTAGACATCGACTGAAAAATCGGGTTAATATATTTTATCCCAACTAAAATAATAATAACCAATACCAGTAATATTAAGTTTTTAATGAACGTTTGTACATCCGTTATCGGAAAACAGGTACCAAAACAACCGCACTCTCTTATCTTGCCTGTGAACAAAGCATATGCCGTTAAAAAAGTATAGAATACCGTCATGTAAAACAATACCCATGCCGCCAGGTTTTTTCTCCAGCCAATTAATATAGCAACACCCGCCAATACTTCAAATGCGATCATAATGATCGACATTCCTAATGTAAAATCATGCAAACTATTCATCACAGCTCCCATCGCTCCGCCGCCATCGCCCCAGGCTTCAAAAAACTCCTGTGTTTTATAGGTAAGTCCTAATGGATCCATAGCTTTTATCACTCCCGAAAAAATGAACAGCACACCAACAATAACCCTTGCAACATTTACAACTATCTTCATTACCTTATTTTCCATTTGAATTTTGTTATTTGGATCCGATAGCTATCGGATTTAATTTTTAATTATTTGTGTTTCCCTTCTTCGATCAATATTAAAGCAAATGCTGCATAATTAATAATATCATAAAAATTAGCATCTATCCCTTCGCTTATGAGTGTTTGTCCTTTATTGGCGATGATTTGTTTTATACGTAATAATTTTGCAAGAATAAGATCTGCAAAGCTTTCCTGGCTCATCTCTCTCCATGCTTCGCCATAATCATGGTTTTTATCGAGCATTAATTTTTTGGCGATATCGGCTTGTTCATTGTACAATTTCTCTACTGCTGTTACGGACAATTCTTCCATATCATCGTTATCAATGCTTAATTGTATCAACCCAATAATACCATAGTTTAAAATGCCTTTGAATTCACTGCGGATATCATCGCCGATCTTTTGTTCGCCTAGTTCTTGTATGGTACGTATACGCTTCGCTTTGATGTATATTTGATCTGCTATGGATATGATCCTGTACACTCTCCAGGAAGTACCATAGTCTTTTGTTTTTTTTAAAAAAATATCTTTACAGGATTGTACTGCCGAATCGTATTGCTGAATTGTGCTCATCGTTTGGTAAATGTCTTATACTTTTGTTGAACTCAAAATTAATCGTTTACACTGATGTACACACTTAACTGCAAAGGAAAATTGTTAATAATCGATAAACCACTGGTAATGGGCATTATTAATGCAACGCCAGACTCGTTTTACGATGGAGGGCAGCATACTAAGCTTGGTAGCATTATCGCGTTAGCAGAAAAAATGGTTACAGATGGGGCTGAGATATTGGATATTGGCGGACAAAGCACCAGGCCCGGGAGTGAACGTATTTCCGCAGATGAAGAATTAAAACGTGTAATACCGGCCATCAAAGCGGTCCATCATCATTTTCCGCAGGTGATTATTTCTGTAGATACTTATTACAGTAAAGTTGCCAAAGAAGCTGTAAACACAGGGGCTTCGATCGTAAATGATATTAGTGCAGGAGAAATGGATAAAGATATGATACCGACTATTGCTGCATTAAAAATTCCTTATAGCTGCATGCACATGAAAGGAACACCAGATAGCATGCAAAAAGATATTTTGTATGGTGATGTGGTAAAAGAAGTACTGGATTTTTTTATCGATAAAACCAATGAATGTAAAGAAGCCGGCATTACAGACCTGATCATTGATCCCGGTTTTGGATTTGGGAAAACCACCAGGCACAATTTTCAGCTATTAAAAGAATTAAATACTTTTTCAATGCTGCAAAAACCCATTTTAGCGGGTCTTTCAAGAAAGGCTACCATTTACAAAACATTAGGAATAACAGCAGCTGAGGCATTAAACGGTACAACTGTATTAAATACGATGGCATTAATGAATGGTGCTTCAATACTGCGTGTACACGATGTTAAAGAAGCGAGGGAAGCAGTAAAATTGTTTATTGAATACGGCAATGTCTTTTATTAATGATTATTTTTGAATAAATTCTAACACATAAATATCTTCAGTTTAAACGATTAATTTCCCAACATGAATCTTTTTACTTTTCCTAAAAAGGCTTTATTGCTTTTTTGTTTTTTACTAGTAAGTATTTGTCAGGTTGTTCATGCAACTACTTATCTGTCTACAGGTGCAGGTGGCCTTTGGAGTAATTCGGCTTCGTGGTCTCCGACTGGTGTTCCTACTGCAGGTGATATTGTTACCATCGTTAATGGTTCGCCTATTCAGATAACAGCTCCTGTTGCGTGCGCAACTATTACCGTTAATACAGGTGGGGTATTGACAATGAATTCGAGCATGACCGTCACAGGATCTTTTACTGTAAACGGGACACTTGATTGTACAACGAATTTTATTTTTGGGACCTGCAGTTTTTCATTAGCTAACAGTAACAATGCTTTTTTAAAGATCGGTGACCCTGGCGGTATAACCAGTGGTGCTACTGCATCAGGGAATATCGAAAATACCGGCGGCCGTACTTTTCCTTCTGCTGCCAATTATATATACGATGGTGTTGCCAACCAAAATACAGGTAATGGGCTGCCTACGAATATAAACGGAGGAGGATCGCTGACTATAGATAATACCGGTATTTCACCGACCAATGTTGTTACATTAGCAGCTACAAGTACTATTCAAAACCTAAACTTACAACAAGGTAATTTATCACTTACCGGAAAAACTATTACAGTCCCTTCAGGTGGTGTAATTGTAACTACAAGTGGTAATCTTGCCACTACAGGTGCAGGTGGCGCCGATGGTGGCAATTTTATTGTTCAGGGAGCTACCCTTACGGGCCCTACTACTTTTTATAATCTTACGACAAGCAATGCAAACTCTACCATCACAACATCCGGACTTTCTTCTCCGTTGATCGATGGTACATTAACCATTACATCTTTTCGATTTGGCGGAACTAATTCACCGAGATATGCCGCAGGATCAACATTATCATATAACGGACCAAATAACAGAGGTCTGGAATGGAACGCTGATCTTAGCACAACGCCTACTATTGGTGTAACACAGGGTTATCCTGATAACGTATTTATTAATAGTGGTTCCGATTTTTACATTGTAAATCAATTAGTCAATGGAAATGATGGAGCGATACCTCGCGGCTTAAATGGTAATTTAACCACATCGGAGTTAACCATGGTTGACTGGACGCCATACCACAATCCCGTAGATCCGAATTATCTTTCTCCCAATCTTTTACAAACAGGTTCTTTCACCGTCGGTGGAAATATGATCATAAACGGAGGTGGTAATATACATATGGTCGTTGCTGGTGCAGGCGGCCCTTTTATCATTAAAGGAAGTCTGACTTTTAATGCAGGTGCGAATGCTTTTACGGATAATATGAGTGCTCCATTTACAGTAGGCAATGGTATCATTTTTAATGGAGGGTCATGGCAAATGAATAAAGCTAGTGGCGGCGGACCCAATATTGCTGTAACAGGAGGTATCACTATTAGTGGAGGTACGATCAATGATTCTTCGGGAGTAATTGCTTTAACAGGAGACTGGAATAAAACAGGAGGTACATACCTGGCAAACGGAGGCGCAGTCGAATTTAATGGTAGTGCGGGTAATCAAAATTACACCAGTAATATTACCGGTCCGACCGGAGAGAATTTTACGACGTTGATTATAGATAAGCCAAGCGGCAATTTATTATTGAATGAAAGCGTGGAATTACAAAACCTAACTTTTACCAAAGGCTTAATTACAACAGGCGCTAATCGCGTAAACATGAATTTAGGAGCTGCCATCACCGGAGCTTCTCAAACTACAGGATGGGTGAATGGTAATTTACAAGAAGCTATATCGGCTACAACACCTTATTTATTTGCTATTGGGGATGCCGCTACATATACACCGGCTACAATAACTTTTAGTTCAGTAACTACGCCTGGCAATGTAGTTATGTCTACCAGCACTCCTTTTTCAACCATGCCCGGTTATACTTCATTCGCATTATCAAAAACTGATTACGCAAACAGGTATTGGAATATCACAAAAAATAGTGGAACGTTTGGTAATTATACCGGCATTTTCGATTATGGAACAACTGCTTTAACAGGCACCGCAACAGTGGCAACATTAAAAACGGGAGTGTATGATGGTACAACCTGGACATACCCTTCTTCGAGTGGTGCGGGAACAGCAATTACTGCAACAAATATTACGGCATTAGGAGCTGCGCAAACAACTATTGCATTGGCAATATGTACACCACCTACAGCTTATACTGTGACGGGCGGTGGAACTTATTGCCCGGCTAGTAGTGGCCTACCTGTTGGTTTAAATAATTCTGACAACGGAGTTACTTATCAATTATTCATGGGTGCTAGCCCTATTGGAACTCCTGTAGCAGGCACAGGTACTGCTATCAGCTTCGGCAACCAAACAACTATTGGAACTTATACTGTAACTGGTACGAGTGTTGCTGCTTGTACAAATAATATGTCAGGTTCGGCGATCATAACAGCAAGTATTCCGCCTACACCTACATTCACAGCAGAACCGGGAGCAAGCGTTTGCTCCAATACTTCTGTTACGTATACAACACAAACAGGCGAATCAAATTATTTGTGGACATTCCCCGGCACGGCAGGAATTGATTATACAATTATATCCGGCGGTACAACTACTGATAATTCAGTGATATTAAACTGGTTAACAGCCAGCAGTAAAGTCGTTCAGGTTAATTATACTTCGGGCTGTACAAGTGGTGCTACTCCTGCTTCGTCTACACCTGTTGCCGTTAGTGCATCGCCGGATGCAAGCAGTCTTTCTATAGTATCAAAGACACCGGTTTGCGCTGCCGGCACCAGTAACTCGACCATAATAGTAAATTCTACAACATTATCTGCAGATACTTATAAAGTAACGTACCAGCTTGGCGCACCAAATATTGCCACTGCTACTGCAACAATGATCTTCTCGGGCGGTACCGGAACATTTACAGTACCGGCGGGAAATTTGCATGCAGCAGGGGTAACAAGCATCACTATAACAGGTTTGGATAACAGTAATACTTGCACTACCGGTGGGCTTTCAGCTGCGAATTCAATTATCGTTAATACACCTGCTATTCCAACTTTTACAATGCAACCCGGAGCAAGTGCTTGTGATCATACAGATATTCTTTATGCTACACAAGGAGGCGAATCAAATTATGTATGGAATTTTACGGGTGTTTTAAATACTGATTATTCTATTACATCAGGAGGTGGTTCTTCGGATAGTAGTGTAACAGTTCAATGGTTGATCAGCACGGGTAGCAAAACTGTAACGGTTGATTATACAAACGTGAATAACTGTAGCGCCGCAACTGCTATTTCATCTACGCCAACTAAAATTAATATTTGCAATATCCTGCCGTTATACATTCCAAGTGGATTTGATCCTAACGGAAAAGATCCTAAATGGCATATCCAAAATAGTGAAGACTATCCTAATATGCAGGTGCAGATATATAACCGCTTTGGGCAAAAAGTATTTGAGTGCCGGGGTTACACTGCATGGAACGGAGATTTTCAGGGACAAAACCTATCTGCAGGTGTATATGTTTATGTGATCAAAGTGAATGACGAAAGGTATAAGCAAATATTAAAAGGCACTATCACTTTAATAAGATAAATAAAACCCCTGGTATAAAAAAAGATCCCAAAGTCCGGTAAGAACTTTGGGATCTTTTTTATTTTTTATCTAATAATTATTATTGAGGATGTTGGCCACCTTGTTGCCCTTGCATTTGCGGATGAGCATTTCTCATAGAGTCCATTATTCTTTGTTGCTGAGCTCTTTGTAATTCTTGTTTTAACTTTTGTTCCATATGATATTGTTGTGCACTTAGTACATCAACTACCTCAATATCAAAAACAAGATTTGTATTAGGTGCAATCTTTGAACCAGAGCCATTTTTGCCATATGCCAAAGATGAAGGAATTAAGAACATTCCTTTACTACCTTTTTTCATTTGTTTTAAGCCGTCTATCCAACCCGGAATAACATTCATTGCGCCCATATCAACCGCAAAAGGCTGAACGTGTCTGAACTTAGGATCTGTATTAGAATCAAAAACAGTATCCACTAAAGTTTTACCTGTATAGTTAACCATCGCAACATCTGAGCTATCGATGGGTGCACCTGTTCCCGGTTCAGTAATAGAAACGTAAGTTCCCCAGTTTCCTTTTGTTGCAGTAATATGTTTTGCTGCCATGTAATCAGACAAAGTTTTATCATCAGCTTTTAATTGATCTGCATTTGTAACCAATCCTTTAGTAATTATACCTAAAGTCTTTTGGTACGTTTTAGCTTCTGCTATTGCCTGATGCGATGCCTGAGCGCTATCTTTTTGCTCTTCAGTTTTAAAGATATTTGTTACGGTAAAATACTGATAAACAAATTGTCCTTTCTTCATAAAAGGAGCCGCTTGATTTTTACTGATAAGCGTATCTGTAGATATTCTTACAACAATACTATCGCCCACATAAACTTTACCGAATATTTTTCTAAATGCAGGAGGAAACTGTTCAGGATTATATGGAGCGTATTGCGGCATCCCATTATCTACTGTACTATACAACGTACTATCATTGTAAACAGCAAGGATATTCAATTCCAGAAAATTTCCCGGCATTGCTTTTGAACCTGTTTCTTTACTGATAATTTTATATTCCAGACCACCTTCTGCGTGTTTGTATTTTCCTTTACAAGCTGTGAATAATACTACAGCAGCCAGTAATAAATAACTGATTTTTTTGTTCATTTGGTTTAATTTAAAATTTATAAGTACTTAATTGATCTTTATTTTCTTTCATTGCAGTAATAAATTTTGCAGCTACTTCTTCCAAGGGCTCTTTGCTGTTTCCTCCTGCCGCATTGTAATGTCCGCCTCCGTTAAAATATTTTCTTGCGAAAGTATTTACATCGAAATCGCCTTTACTTCTAAAAGAGCTTTTGCGTTCTTCGCCCCTGTCGATTATAATAGCAGCGAATTTTATTCCCTGAATACCTAACGGATAATTTACCAGGCCTTCTGTATCACCGGTTTTAGCGTTATACTTTATCAGATCGCTTTGTGGTATCACTATTAATGCGGTGTTATATTCATAAAAAAGCTCCATCCTGTTGCTTAGGATATTTCCTAAAAAACGATAGCGGTTTTCCGTGTTATTATCAAATATAGCTTCGTGGACATCACTATGTTCTAATCCTTTATCTTTTAGTGCTGCCACCATTCTGTGCACACTTGCTGAAGTAGATGGGAAACGGAACGATCCTGTATCAGTCATCACACCTGCATATAAACATTCTGCGATTTCTATATTTATTTTATCTGTATTGCCCGAATTTACTATGAAATCATATACCATTTCACAAGTTGAACTTTTACCGGTATCGCTAACTCCATAAGCAAATTTATCAACCTGCGGCTCCTGGTGATGGTCTATTAAAATGCGAACAGCTGTTGAACTATCCAATTTAGGCTCCATTTTTTTTGTACGGCTAAGGGTATTAAAATCAAGACAAAATATCCATTCTGCCTCATCGATAATTGCATCTGCTTTTTGCGTATACGCTTCATAATCAATTACCAATTTGCTATCGGGCATCCAATTTAAAAAACTTGGCCAGTTAGTTGGTGAAATAACAGTAACCGTATGTCCTAACTGTTTTAGAAAATGATACAAGCCCAAGGTAGACCCCATAGCATCGCCATCAGGTTTTTGATGCATTGTTATGACTATCTTTTTGGGTTGAGACAGCAGTGGATATAATTGATCGATTGTTAGCATAAAGCGGGCAAAAGTACTTTTAATTAGCCAATTACCAAATAACCAGATCGGGGATTTAACAATTTGCTCATTTCCTAATTAAATTACGCCTTATCTTTGCACCTCAAAATTATTAACTGATGAGTAAGAGAACGTTTACGATGATCAAGCCAGATGCGACTGCCAAAGGCAATACTGGTGCAATTTTAAGTATGATAAATGCCGCAGGTTTCAGGATCGTGGCAATGAAAATGCTTCACCTTAGTGCTGAAAAAGCCGGTGAATTTTATGGTGTGCACAGAGAAAGACCTTTCTTTGGCGAATTAGTAGAATTTATGAGCCAGGGGCCAATTACCGCTGCTATCTTAGAAAAAGACAATGCAGTGGAAGATTTCCGCAAACTGATCGGCGCTACCAATCCTGCACAAGCAGCAGAAGGTACTATCCGTAAATTATATGCTGCTTCAATTGGAGAAAATGCTGTTCACGGAAGTGATAGTAATGAGAACGCTTTGATCGAAGGCGATTTCTTCTTTAGCAAATTAGAACAGTTTTAAGATTATAAATTCCAAAAGACAATAGATCAAATTTCATAACTGGAATTGGTAAATTGTTATAACACATAAAAAGACAAATTCAGTGCATGAATTTGTCTTTTTTATTATTCGCTATTTGTAATTTGATCTATTGTTTTTTGATCATTTTAATATCATCAATCATCTAATTTAAGCACTGCCAAGAATGCTTCCTGCGGCACTTCCACATTGCCGATCTGCTTCATTCTCTTTTTACCTTCTTTTTGTTTTTCCAATAATTTACGTTTACGGCTGATATCACCACCATAACATTTAGCCGTTACATCTTTACGTATGGCGCTGATGTTTTCTCTTGCGACTACCTTAGCACCAATTGATGCCTGGATAGCAATTTGAAATTGCTGACGTGGTAATAATTCTTTTAATTTCTCACATAGCTTTCTTCCAAACTCATGCGCCCTTGCTCTATGTATCAACGCACTTAATGCATCTAGTTTTTCGCCGTTCAATAAAATATCCATTTTCACAATATCACTTTCTCTGTATTCGATCGGATGATAATCAAAAGAAGCATAGCCCCTTGTCATGCTTTTTAATTTATCATAAAAATCAAAAACGATTTCCGTTAATGGCATATCAAATGTTAGCTCAACCCTGCTTGGTGTTAAATATTGCTGACTGATCATTACGCCACGTTTGCTGATGCATAAAGTCATAATGTTACCAATATAATCAGGTTTACTGATCATCTGTGCCCTTATAAATGGTTCTTCTATCTTCGCGATCCTTGTAGGATCAGGCATTTCTGTAGGATTATTAATAATGATCACTTCGCCCTTAGATGTAGTAGCAGTAAAGCTTACATTGGGTACAGTTGTGATTACTGTTTGATTGAATTCTCTTTCCAAACGTTCCTGGATAATTTCCATGTGCAACATTCCTAAAAAGCCGCAACGAAAACCAAAGCCCAATGCCTGTGAAGTTTCTAATTCAAAAGTTAAAGAAGCATCATTCAATTGTAATTTATCCATACAATCCCGAAGCTCTTCAAAAGCGTCTGTCTCTACAGGAAAAATACCTGCAAATACCATTGGCTTAACATCCTGAAATCCTTTGATAGATTCTGTAGAACCATTAACCATCGTTGTGATGGTATCTCCAACTTTTACTTCTCTTGCATTTTTAATCCCCGTGATAATGTAGCCCACATCTCCCGCCCTTACTTCGCTCTTGGCTTCCATCCCTAATTTTAAAATACCTACTTCATCCGCACCATATTCTAATCCTGTATTCGAGAATTTAATTTTGTCATTTTTCTTTAGCGTACCATTAAATATTCTGTAATAAACAATGATACCCCTGAAAGAATTGTATACACTGTCAAATATCAAGGCCTGTAATGGCGCATTGATATCGCCTGTTGGTGCAGGTATGCGTTTGATGATCGCTGCTAATATCTCTTCAATACCAATGCCGCTTTTACCACTTGCCAATAAAATATCATCTACTTTACAACCGATCAATTCTACGATCTGATCCTGTACTTCAGGGATCATAGCACCATCCATATCTATTTTATTAATAACCGGAATAATTTCCAGGTTATTTTCAATGGCTAAATATAAATTGGATATTGTTTGTGCCTGTATTCCCTGTGATGCATCTACCAATAACAAAGCGCCTTCGCAAGCAGCTAATGCACGACTCACTTCATAGCTAAAATCTACGTGGCCGGGCGTATCTATCAAATTCAACACATACTCTTCTCCGTTCAATTTATAATTGATCTGGATAGCATGGCTTTTAATGGTGATACCTTTTTCTCTTTCAAGGTCCATATCATCCAGTACCTGAGATTGCATATCTCTTTCACCAATAGTATGGGTAAATTCCAATAAACGATCTGCCAAAGTACTTTTACCGTGATCAATATGTGCAATAATGCAAAAATTCCTGATATTCTTCATCCTTACTTGTCCTCTTTTTGAGAGCAGCAAAAGTAACTTATTTTTGGCGATTAAAGAGCCGTAACATAAAAACGCCACAGTTTTGAAACTGTGGCGCAGTAGAGATTAAAACCTAATTCTGAAAAAACTTATTTATTTGCGGTGTCGACTTCCGTTTTATAATAATTCATGAAAGATACCTGGCCATCTCCTTCTACAAAAAACACTACTAATAACAGCAGTACCAGTATAGAAAAAAGCAAGCCGCTTTCGAAGGCAAAAATACCATCACGCGCATGTACAAAAATGATGGCGCCTATTACTATTGGGATCTGTATAAGAGAAGCCAATCTGGTAAATACTCCGATCAATATTAAAAATCCTGCCGCTATATTTATCCAGATAACAGCGTAATCCATCCAGACCTGATCGACATGGAAACTACTAACCATCAGATCATGAAACTGCAATGAGTGATTAAAAAAAGAAAAACCTTTAAGCAAGAGGCTAAGGCCAAGTGCTACTCTGAAAAATGCAAGCCATTTTGGGTTGTGGGCTGCAGCCCAATCGGCAATTTTGTGTTGTAAAGTCATATAACATAGGTATTTAAGGGTGATAAATAAGCAATCTATATAGGTAACGCCTTAATTATAAAAATATTATAAAATATTACGATTTTCTTTAAATTAATAAAAACGCCGCAGATCGACTGCGGCGTTAAGGAGTATATGTTAATCCAACTAGCTGTTATTATTCTCATTTTTTACATAGTTTGTAATGGAAACTGGTCCATCACCTTCTACAAAGAATACTGCTAATAAAAGCAATATAAGTACGGAGAAGATCAAACTGTTTTGAAATGCGAAAACACTGTCACCGGCATTTACGAAAAATAGTGCGCCGAGTACAAGCGGGAACTGTACGATGCTGGCTAATCTTGTAAGAAAACCGATAAGGATAAAGAATCCTGCAATTATATTTATCCATATAATTGAATTGTCAACCCATACTGCGTTTACTTTTAATGAACTTGTAACAAGGTCATGAAAACTCAATGGGTGATACAAAAAAGATAACCCTTTTGTTAATAAGGCAAGACCTAAACCAACCCTAACAAAAGCAAGCCATTTTGGATTGTGAGCGATACTCCAATGTGAAATTTTGTCGATCGAAATCATAGTAAAGTATTTAATTGTGATAAATAAAAAACCAAACAAAATACCCTGATTTTAATACAATAATTGTACCAGATTAATGTAAGATTATAACAAGTAAATACGGATCAGGTAAGGTTTTTATTATAATTTCTTCTCTACTTATACTTACGAAAAAACCGCAGTGCCAGACTGCGGTTTTTTTCTTATTTTTTGTGTGGTTTACTTCAATTTAGCTAAAGCTGTTTTCATTCTTTCAACAGCTTCTACGAGTTTTTCATCGCTTGCGGCTGTACTTAAACGAATACAGTTTGGAGCACCAAATGCATTACCTGTTACAACAGCTACATAAGCAGTTTCTAATAACCAAAGGCACAATTCATCGGCATTATGAATTGTTGTTTTTCCATCAGATTTTCCAAAATAATAGCTTACATCCGGGAAAGCATAAAATGCGCCATCTGGTACGCGGACTTTAAAGCCCGGAACCTCTTTTAATTTAGCAATTACAAGGTCCCTGCGGCGCCTGTATGCTTCTAACATCATTTTAGGCGCTTCCATATTGGTGAAGGCTACTGCAGCCGCTTTCTGAGCGATACTATTCGTTCCGCTGGTAACCTGGCCCTGTAATTTATCCAAAGCATCTACGATCCATTTTGCAGCGGCTGTCCAGCCTACTCTCCATCCTGTCATAGCGAAGCCTTTACTGAAACCGTTTACAGTAATTACCCTGTCTTTTATCTCAGGAATGCTGCCCATGCTAAAATTGCCTTCGTTGGTGAAGTTGATATATTCATAGATCTCATCCGCCAATACAAAGATGTTTGGATGCTTCGCAACAATCGCTGCAAAAGCCCTCAACTCTTTTTCGCTGTAAACAGACCCTGTTGGGTTGTTCGGCGAAGCGTACATGATGATCTTTGTTTTTGGAGTGATAGCCGCTTCTAACTGAGCCGGTGTTACTTTGAAATCATTCTCAAAGCTGCCATCGATAATTACGCTTTTTCCTTCGGCTATTTTTACCATTTCGGCATAGCTAACCCAGTATGGAGCTAGAATGATGACTTCTTGCCCGGGATTGATCAATGTTTCGATCACATTTGCTAAAGAGTGTTTAGCACCTGTTGATACAATGATATTTTCTGCCTTCCAATCAAGGTTATTTTCTCTTTTTAGTTTTTCTGCAATCACAGTACGGAGTTCAGGAATACCTGAAACGGGTGTGTATGCATGAAACCCGTCATCGATCGCTTTTTTAGCTGCTTCGCAGATATGTTTTGGGGTTTTGAAATCTGGTTCTCCTACACTTAAATTAATTACATCGTGGCCCTGAGCCGCTATTTCACGGCTTTTTTTGCTCATAGCAAGGGTGGCACTTTCTTCCAGTGCGTTAATTCTGTCGGCTAATAAAGGATTGTAAGACACTTATTTGTTTTTTTGTAAAGAATGATTTTAGCGTGCAAATTTATGAATTTTGATTTGACAATTTGAGGATTTAAAAAAAAGACGACTGACCACCGACCACCGACCACGGTAAAACACTCTTCTGGTGGTCGGTGGTCGGTCGTCAGTCGTCCGGTTCTAATGATTTTTAAGAACTTTACACTAAAATGCTTTTTCCCCTATCTTTGCAGCCCTTGAAAAATAACATAATACCTACTAAAAGAATATATATATGAAACTGAAAGGTTTGGTTTGGTTCTTCGCGATTGCACTTACACTTATTTCTATTTGGGAACTTTCGTACACATGGGTTGTACGCAGCTACGAAAGCAAAGTGAAAATACAGGCTGAAAAAATTATTAAATCCGAATATCCGGATGCCAGTGCTGACGATAAAGAAGCGTTGGTGAAAAATAAAATGCAACGCATTTTAGATAGTACAAGAGATAAAGAAATTTATCCTTTGGTTGGAACGACTTACCAAAAGTGTAAAGAAAACGAACTGAACTTAGGTTTGGATCTGCAAGGTGGTATCAACGTTACTATGGATGTAAGTCTTGAAGGTTTATTGAAATCTTTAAGTAACAACCCTAAAGATCCTGCTTTGTTGAAAGCGATCGAAACGGCCGATCAACAAAAAGTTGGAAGCGATGTTGATTACATAACCTTGTTTCGCAATGCATATACGCAACAAAATCCCGGAACTAATCTTTCTACAATTTTTGCTGGTCCTGGTAAAGATGTTAAAGTAAGCGATAACGATGATGTGGTTACTGATAAGATCCGCGCTACATCAAAAGTTGCGATCCAACAAACGTATAAGATACTTTTAAAGCGTATCGATAAATTCGGTGTTGCTCAGCCTAATATTAATTTAGATGAGAACAAAGGCATTATCAATATCGAATTGGCAGGTGTTACTGATAAAGAAAGAGTAAGAAAATATTTGCAATCTGCCGCTAACCTGCAATTCTGGGAAGTGTATAATATTGGCGAATTAGCTACCTCACTCGATAACGTAGATAAAAGCCTGGCTGCTTATTTAAGCGGCGTTGCACATGATACGGCACAAAAAAATCAAGCTGATTCTAATAAGATCAATGCAAATAAAAATGCATTCTATAAAGTGATCAACCCTATTAATCCTCAGCAGGATCCTAAAACGGGTAAGTCAATTTATTCTCCTGCTATCGGTAGCATTGCATTAAAAGATACCGGTGTATTTAATTCCTACATGAACCTGGATGTTGTTAAAGACAATCTTCCTTCTAACTGTAAATTTTTATTAGGTGTAGAAGAAAAAGTTGAAAAAACAGGTCAGCGTTATTATCCTTTATATGCTATCAAAACCGTTCCGGGAAGTGATAAAGCTAAACTGGAAGGTGATGGCGTTGAAGAAGCTACACAAGGAACTGATGACCGCGGCCGCCCTTCTATCGAAATGGAAATGACGAACACCGGCGCTAAAATATGGGCGAAAATGACGGCTGATAATACAGACAGAGCTATTGCTGTTGTATTGGATGATGTTGTTTATTCTGCCCCAAATGTAAACGGACCTATCGAAGGTGGCCGTTCTGAAATATCCGGCAACTTCTCTATCGAAGAAGCACAGGATCTTGCGAATACATTAAAATCGGGTAAATTAGATGCACCTGCTAAAATTGTTGCAGAACAAGTTATCGGGCCAACGCTTGGTAAAGAATCTGTACAAGGTGGTGCCAAAGCATTCTTGATCGCTTTCATTGTAATTTTTGCTTTGATGTTGATCTACTACAACACAGGTGGTTGGGTAGCAAACATCTCTTTAATATTAAACATCTTATTTACGGTGGGTGTATTAACTGCATTAGGGTTTACACTAACGGCTGCGGGTATCGCAGGTTTGGTTTTAACCATCGGTATGGCGGTTGATACCAACGTAATTATTTTTGAAAGAATAAAAGAAGAATTAACAAAAGGAAAAAATTATCCGCAGGCGGTTAGCGATGGTTACAAACGCTCTTTGGCTCCGGTTATTGATGCCCACGTTACCACTTTCTTAACTGCAGCGATGTTGTTCATTTTCGGACTTGGACCGGTACTTGGATTTGCTACAACACAGATGTTGGGTATCACGCTTTCATTGTTTTGCGGAATTTTAGTATCAAGATTGATCACTGATTTCTGGACAAACAAAAACCGTCACTTTAATTATTTTACGGGTATCTCTAAAAAGATATTCAACCATACAAGTTTTAAATTTATTGAATATAGAAAAGTAGCTTATGGTATTTCTGTTGTGGTATTGATGTTGGGTATTGCTTCTTATTTCAACGGCTTCCATGAGGGTGTTGAATTTAAAGGTGGTCGTAGTTATACCATTCAATTTGCTCAAGCTGTAAAAAATGATGATGTTCGCGATGACCTTAAAAATGCATTGGGCGGAGATTATCCTGTGATCAAAACAGTTGGTGACAGCAAGCATTTAAACATCACAACTTCTTACATGAAAGGTGTTGACAATGCGGATAGCGTTGTACAAACAGCTTTATATACAGGTTTAGCAAAAGCTTTACCTGGTGTTAGCTACGCAGATTTTGCCAAGAACAATATTCAAAGTTCACAAACAGTACAACCAACAATCTCTGAAGATCTTAAGAATGGCGCCATCAAAGCAACACTCTTTGCG
Source organism: Bacteroidota bacterium (assembly GCA_013288745.1). Lineage (GTDB taxonomy): Bacteria > Bacteroidota > Bacteroidia > Chitinophagales > Chitinophagaceae > Ferruginibacter. The sequence goes on along the minus strand of JABDBG010000014.1, from coordinate 24,657 downwards.
ATCCTGATCATTTTCTTGTACATCTTCATTCGCTTCCGCGATTGGAGATACTCATTGGGAACGATCGTTGCATTATTGCATGATGTATTGGTTACATTAGCCGTGTTCTCTTTCTTTAAAAACATTGTTCCTTTCCCACTTGAAATAGATCAGCATTTTATCGCTGCGATATTAACGGTGATCGGGTTCAGTATGAATGATACGGTAATTGTATTTGACCGTATCCGTGAATACAGTAAAGGTTCTAAAGCAAGCGATAAAGGCAATATCATTAACCGCGCTATCAATGACACATTGAGCCGTACGATCATGACATCCTTAACCGTGTTCTTAACGCTATTGATCTTATTTGTATTCGGTGGCGAAGTAACAAGAGGTTTCGCCTTCGCGATGTTGATAGGTGTTATAACAGGTACCTATTCTTCGATCTTTGTTGCAGCGCCAATATTGGTTGACTTTGCAAAAGACAAAGCATTGGGAGAAGCTGAAATTTTAAGTTCAGACAAAAAAACAGCCGACCATTAAAATATTAGCTATACTGAAAAAACGAAGCCCTGCTGTTTAGCGGGGCTTTTGTTTTAGGATGCTTTTACAATCTTATTCTCGCAATTACAACAACCTAACAAGTATGCTTAAACGCTAAATACAAATTAAAACGGGTAATTTCTTGCTTATAATCAAATAAAAACAAGTGTATCGTCGTTTCACAATAGAAATCAAAAGGATAAATACAACCAAATAAAATATTAGCTATATCGAAAACAGAAGAGCCCCGCTTATAAGTAAGACGGGGCTTTTGCTTTAATTAAATATGCAGGAAAATTAAAATAATCTATACGGCAAAACTGGTTCCGCAACCGCAGGTCTTGCTGGCATTTGGGTTATTAAAAGTAAAACCTCTTGAGTTTAACCCGCCCTGCCAATCGATCTCCATACCCATTAAATAGATACCGTGAGATTTTTCCATGATGCAGGGAACACCTTCTATTACAAAAATATCGTCCTTATCTGTTTTTGCGTCGAAGCCTAACACGTATGTCATGCCACTGCAACCACCGCCTTTTACTCCTACTCTTAATAAGTGGGTTTTATCAAAGCCTTCTTCGCTCATTAGCCTGTTTATTTCCGCTACCGCATTTTGGGTAAAACTTACCGGTGATTTTACTACAGCTTCCATGATGTATAATTTGATACAAAGGTACAATTATTTAAAAATCTATACTTATCCACTCTTTTCGAAAGCAGGAAATAATTGGCGAAAGATTACTGTATTTTTGCCTACAAATTAAAAAACATGACTTTATTACTAATTACTTACCAGGATGTTGCGGTACCCGTAACCATTCTTTTATTAGGCGCTATCACCTGGTTATTATTCGAATTTCACGCCATGAAAGCGCTTTTCAAAGAACGCCTGGGATTAAATAACGAAACGATCAAATTACGTTTACAGGCTTATGAACGATTAACGCTATTCGCTGAAAGAGCAGCATTTAAAAATTTGGTGAGTCGTACCCCGTACAGTGATATCAGCATACTCGAACTTCAGTTAACCCTGATACAGACATTGCGCAGTGAATACGAATACAATACCAGCCAGCAGATATATGTAAGCGCAGAAATGTGGAAAGCGATCGGAAATTTAAAAGATCAGAATGTTTACATCATTAACCAGGTTGCTGCAACATTGCCATCGCAAGGACCAGCGATCGACCTTAGCAAACGTTTATTAGAATATGCGTCTATCAATCCGCAGGCAGAACTTAGCAGTCTCGTTTTAGATGCGTTGCAGATCGAGGCGAAAAAGATATTGTAATTTTTTTTCGACACAGACGACCGGCCACTGACCACCGCTGACAATTGAAAGAGCTAACTTCTTTCGGTCGTCGGTTATCAGTCGTCGGTCGTCCTTTTTTTGCCTAACTTTAGTACAATAATTAAACTTCAGTTCCCGAAGGCTTTCGGGAGTACTTGGAACTGTTGCAATGCGATTTAGCTATTGTCTAAATTGGGATTCGTTGGATTTAAGAACAAGAAATCCGATTAATCCCAAAATCCGACGAATCCCAATTCAGACAAAAAAGAAAAGAAAATTCATCTGTATGAAAAAAATATTCACTGATTCAGGCATAGAAATAAAACCACTTTACACGGAATCTGTTCCATCAAACGAACTACCGGGAGAGTTCCCTTTTACAAGAGGCATACAACCCGATATGTACCGCGGCAAACTCTGGACCATGCGACAATATGCAGGCTTCAGCACGGCAGAAGAAAGCAACAAACGCTACCATTATTTATTATCACAAGGCGTAAACGGTTTAAGTGTTGCCTTTGACTTGCCTACACAAATTGGTTATGATAGCGATCATCCGTTAGCAGAAGGTGAAGTAGGAAAAGTAGGCGTAGCAATAGATTCATTAGCAGACATGGAAAGATTATTTGAAGGCATTACGCTGGAAGATATTTCCATTTCCATGACGATCAATGCAACAGGTTATATTTTATTGGCACTGTATGTTGCCCTGGCAAAAAAGCAAGGTGCTGATCTTACAAAAATTACCGGTACCATACAAAATGATATTTTAAAAGAATATGAAGCAAGAGGAACTTATATCTATCCGCCAAAAGCATCCATGCGCATCATCACGGATATTTTTGAATGGTGCGCAAAAGAATTACCTAAATGGAACACGATCTCTATCTCCGGTTATCATATCCGCGAAGCGGGAAGTACGGCAGTACAGGAAATTGCGTTTACACTAAGTAACGGTAAAGCTTACGTAAAAGCCGCTCTGGACAAAGGATTAGATATAGACACCTTCGGTAAGCGCCTTTCTTTTTTCTTCAACGCGCAAAATAATTTGTTTGAAGAGATAGCAAAATTTCGTGCGGCAAGAAGGATGTGGGCCAAGATAATGAAAAAGCTTGGTGCTACAGATCCTAAGGCAATGATGCTGCGCTTTCATACACAAACAGGCGGCGTTACCTTAACTGCGCAACAGCCGTTAAATAATATTGCCAGGGTTACTATACAAACACTGGCCGCAGTTTTGGGCGGTACACAGAGTTTACACACCGATGGTTACGACGAAGCAGTAAGTTTACCAAGCGAAAATGCTGCTACAACAGCACTCCGCATACAACAAATAGTAGCTTTTGAAAGTGGCGCGCCGGACACTGTTGATCCATTAGCAGGAAGCTATTTTATAGAAACATTGACCAACGAAGTAGAGACTGCTGCGTGGAAAATAATAGAGAAAATTGATGTCATGGGTGGCAGTGTGAACGCTATCGAACAAGGCTTTATTCAAAATGAAATTAGTAACAGCGCTTACGTGCATCAACAACAAGTTGAAAAAGAAGAAAAGATCATCGTTGGCGTAAACAAGTTTGAGGTCGATGAAAAGAGTATGATCTCCGGCTTTAAAATAGATGACAGCATCCGGCAGATACAGACTGACAAATTAAATGCGTTAAAAACTACGAGAGATAACAGCAAAGTAATGAAGTGCCTGCAACAGCTTAACAATGCAGCTATCGGTGGCCAAAACCTAATGCCATTGGTGATCGAAGCCGTCGAAAATCACTGTACCCTCGGCGAAATATCTGATGAGTTGAGAAAAGTTTTCGGCGAGTATAAATAACCTTCTTTTCACATTCAAAGTTCTTAACTTAGTAAATATTTTTTCGCTTATGCGAAAACCATCATAAAGTATTTATATGCTAATCAGAAGATTGATATTTATTATAACCGCCATTTTTTTAACCACTTTCACATTTGCACAAAACAAAATGACACCAGAATTACTTTGGCAGCTCGGAAGAGTCACGGGCTCAGGCATATCTACAGACGGAAAGTTTATTGTATACAATGTTAGTACGCCCGATATTGCTGAGAACAAATCAAATGCACAAAGTTATATGATCCCTGTAACCGGCGGCGATCCGGTGATGGTCAGCAATCCTGAACTGATTTTGCCAAGCAATAAAATATCACCCGACGGAAAATATATTCTTACTGCCGAAGCCGTTAAAGTAAAAAAGGTTTTTGGTTCAGACAGTTATCCGGATCTTCCAAAATCGAATGTTTATATTTTTGATAGTCTTAATTATCGCCATTGGGATAAATGGTCAGATGGTAAATTTAACCACCTCAAATTAGCGCTAGCAAATAATGGCAGCAAGGTTGGAGATACAACCGACATTATGCCGGAAGAACCTTATGATGTTGGTGAATTTGTTTGGAGTAATGATAGCAAACAGATCATTTATTCTTGTAAGAAAAAATTTGGTACCGCCAATGCTATCAGTACCAACACTGATATCTACGCATATGATCTTGCCACTGGTAAAACAACTAACCTTACCGAAGGAATGATGGGTTATGATGTTGCACCCGCATATAATAAACAGGGCCAGCTTGCCTGGTTGAGTATGAAAAGAGATGGATATGAATCTGATAAAAATGATATCGTTGTAATGAATGGTTCTGTTAAAATGAACCTTACTGCTTCAAGAGATGATATACATGTAGATAATTTTAAATGGAGTGCTGATGGTAAAAGGATCTATTTTACAGCTCCTGTAAATGGAACGTCGCAATTATTTGAAGTAACCTACCCTGGCCATTCAAAAGCACTTCCTGTAGTGACACAAATTACCAAAGGCGATTTTGATGTAGATGATATTATTGGACAAAGTGGTAATACCATGATCGTTGGCAGGGAAGATATCAACCATGCTAAAGAATTGTATAGTGTTCAACTAGCGGATGGTTCTATGCAACAATTAACGCATGTTAACACGCCTACTTATGCAACGATCGGGATGTGTAAAACAGAAAGGCGTTTTGTAAAAACAACCGATGGAAAAGAAATGCTGGTCTGGATGATCTATCCGCCAAATTTCGATTCAACAAAAAAATACCCAACACTTTTATATTGCCAGGGCGGACCACAAGTTGCACTCACACAATTTTATTCTTACCGCTGGAATTTTCAATTGATGGCATCTCAAGGCTATATTATTGTAGCGCCAAACCGCAGGGGTATGCCCGGGCATGGCACACAATGGAACGAACAGATAAGTAAAGACTGGGGTGGCCAGGTTATGCAGGATTATTTAAGTGCCATTGATGATGCCAGCAAAGAACCTTACGTAGATAAAAACCGTTTAGGCTGTGTTGGCGCAAGCTATGGTGGCTTCTCTGTTTTTTATTTAGCAGGTATTCATAATAATCGTTTCAAAACTTTTATAGCACATGATGGTGTTTTTGATTTTAGAAGTATGTACGGCACTACGGATGAAATGTTTTTTGAGAACTGGGAAAAAGGCGGCGCATATTGGGAGAAAGACAATGCTGTTGCACAAAGATCTTTTAGTCAATCGCCAAGCAATATGGTAGAGAAATGGAACACGCCAATCCTCATCTTCCAGGGCGGCAAAGATTTCCGTGTGTCGATCGGTCAGGGCCAGCAAGCATTTCAGGCTGCACAGCTTAGAGGTATTAAAAGCCGGTTTATTTATTTTCCGGAAGAGAACCATTGGGTATTAAGTCCGCAAAATGCATTGGTATGGCAACATGAATTTTTTAAATGGTTAGACGAGACATTGAAATAATAAATGTTTTATCAACTAAAAATTGCTCTATGAAGAAACAATTGATCATAATACTGTTACTCACCTTTTTTGTAAGCTATAATTACGCGCAGCGTAAAATATATAAACCGAATTATAAAAAAATTGAAAAAGAAATAAATAAAAAGAAGTCTGATAATTATTATCCAAAGCTTTTTGCCAGGTACCAGAATAATGATACGACTTTAACCGAAGAGCAATACACTTTATTATTTTACGGCGCTCCTTCTCAACCTGGTTATATTCCATACGGCGGTTCAACTTATTCTGATTCTACAGGGAAACTATACGACAAAAAATTATTAACGTTAGCGGATTATGACAGTGCTGTTTATTATGAAAATATTGGTTTAAAAATAAATCCATTCAGCCTGCGTGATCTGAATATCCTTTCCTACTCTTATATCAAAACAGGCAATGACAGTTTAGCGAACCTGATCAATTTTAAAAAAGAAAAGATCATAAAAACTATATTGTCATCGGGCGATGGCCGAACTGAGGAAAGAGGTTTTTTTGTAATAATGGTAAGCCAGGAGTATGATATGTTACAAATTTTAGGTTTTGATTTTTCCGGCGAACAAACATTAACACAAACGGGCTGCGATTACTTAGGCGTTAAAGAAAATAAATATAATATCAAAGGTCTGTTCTTTGATGTAAATAAAATACTGGAAATGGAAAAGAAACTATTAAGCAATTAGTGGTCTTTACAGATCAAAAAAATCCTCCGCCTTATAAAAGCGGAGGATTTTAATTATTTAAAATAACTTCTTATTTGTAAGTATATAAAACAGTTGCTCCGCTCGCGGTATACTGTGATACTCTTGCACGTGAGTCGAGAGAAATATTAAAATTGAAACTACCTAAAAAAGTTCCATCCTGAATAATACTTTCACTACTTGTTTGTTTTTTTGAAATATAATCGGCTCCCCCTCCATATCCATCAAGACATAGAAGATATAGTAACGGCCCAACACCATTTTCAATACCAGGGTTATAAACCGGATTATTGTAAGAAGAGTAACTCAAATGAATAGTTGAAAAGTCTCCTCCGGAATAATACAACGCACTTGAATTTATATTATTACTCCCCATAAACAGTGTATCGATCTGAGTATCAACATACGTTCCTTCAAAAAGAACTGTAGACACTATCTCATTATTAGGATAAGAGAAATAAGCAACATATCCTGACCCTGAAGTTGATGTATCTTTCACAATACGGCCCTGACCATCATAACTTAATAAATGAGGATCTGTAGTTCCGTCTTGGTAAGATATATAAGAAGAAGGTATTGTATCTGCACCTGAAAATGAAAAAACAGTTCTAATACTATCTGCAATTGCCGGTCCGGAAGTAGTATCATATTCATATTGCAGAAATTTAGCTATTTTATTAGCGCTATTATAAACAATAGAATCATTAACAAGGTTTTGCGGACTATAATCCCTTATTGATATTACAAAGAAAAGAGAATCGTTACCGGGTGTATTATTATTGTTGTTATTATTAGAATTATTATTGTTAGTAGATGTCCCGCTACCTGATTTTTTACAAGAGAAAAGAAGAGCCGCAACACAAACCAATAAAAATGCTTTTTTCATAGATATTTTTTAATTATTGAATTGCAATAATATGATATAACACACTCATTTTAGCTTAAAATAGAGACAAAAAAAATAAATATTTATTACCCAACCTTTACTGGTAAATGATAGTAAATGTAACAATGCAATATCCGGTAAACACAACAATAACTTAATACTATTATCCCTTCTTCTCTGTTAAGGCCTTTTATCTTTGGATTTGTATAATCAAAATTTAAAGTATGAAATGGCCATTGATCTTTTTATTATCCGCATTTGGTGTAGCGATGGGTTTTGCAACAGTGTATCTGATCCCTGTTACTTTTGAGCCTTTTTGTTGGAGTGGGATCTTTATTATCAGCGCTTTTGTAATTGCAAGATATTGCACAGTCCAATACTTTCTAAATGGCTTAGCTGTAAGCATTTTGAATGCTGTTTGGATGACGGTTTTGCATTTAACCTTTTTTACCATATACGCAACGAATCATGACGCAGAAATGCAAATAATGCAAAGGCTTTTGATGCCGGACGACCCACAGGTAATGATGTTTTTTACAGGAATTATTTCAGGGGCTGTTTCCGGTATAGTACTCGGCTCGCTTTCTTTTATCGCTGCGAAACTGATCAATAATAATAATTATACGGCCCGCACTTTATCTGTATAAAAAGTTGCGCATAGAACTAATAGTACAAGTGAGTGACACAACGATGTTGAGTAGAATTACTTAGCTGGGAAATAATATTAATAACGATTTCGATCACGGTTATTATTGAAACCACCACTACTATTGCCGCCGCGAAAACCTCCACCACCCTGACCGCCACCTGGTTTGGTACGTTCTTCGGCTTCTTTAACAACCATTGGTTTTTTACCCAGGGAAATATCATTCAAGTTTTCAATCGCATCTTTTGCTTCTACACTGTTAGGCATATCTACAAATGCAAAACCTTTACTTTTACCAGTCTCTTTATCAATAGCTACTTTTGCAGAATTTACTACTCCAAACTTTTCAAAAATCTCTTCTAATTCTGCATCATCTAAATCATAAGGTAAACCGGCTACGAAAATAATCATACAATATTCTTTTTGTAAAAATAAGCAACTTTCAGGGTATTCTTTCGATAAAAAAGACATTTAGAAGTTAATTTTTATGCCATTAAAATACAGTTCATAGTATAAAAATACCGTCTATAATATTACATGTTGAATTTTAATAATTAACAAAAGGAATTATTAGCTTTAAACATAAAATACAGCACAGAATTTGTATTAATAAAATTAAAAAGCTTATGAAAAAAACTCTTTCGTACATTAAAAGAGCAGGGATAGTAATCACTGCTTCTTTATTATTAATATGTGTGGACAACAATACGGTGTTTGCACAAAGAGGTGGTCATGGTGGTGGCGGTCATGGCGGTGGCGGAGGTAGTCGTGGCGGAAACGGAGGAAGACCGGGTGGTGCTTCCATGAGACCTTCCGGGGGCGGAGCAAGATCAGGCACGGGTGCCAGACCGGGTATGGGATACAGGCCTTCACCCGGAGTAAGACCAGGTGGTGGATACAGGCCAGGCGGCGGCTATCACAGAGTTCCGGGAGGTTATAGACCAGTAGGTGGCAGGCCGGGTGGTACATTTGTGCACAGACCTTGGGGCGGTTATCATCGCCCTGCATATATCCGTCCGCCATATGTTTGGGGAGGCAGGCGTTATTATGCTTACAATCCTTATTTCTACCATCCTTATCATCCATATTTTTATGGTTCGTTCTATCACCCTTTTGGATTTTTTCTTGGATCTCTCGCTGCTACTGCAGTGATCGTTAACTGGAACGACCAACCGTATTATTATGACCAGGGTGTTTATTACCAGCCAAAGGATAATGGCTATGTCGCAGTAGCCCCACCAACAGGAATGCACGTTAATACATTGCCAACCGGTTATGCAACAGTTACTGTAGGAGGAAGCACCTTCTATTATTTTGCAGGCATTTTTTATATAGATAACGGCACTGACTTTGAAGTGGTTGATGCTCCCGCAGGCGCAGTAGTATATGACCTTCCGGATGGCTGCACAACGGTAAATGCCGGCGATATCAGTTATTATCAATTCAATAATACATTATTTCAACCGATACAGGTAAATGGTGTTAATGCTTATGAAGTGGTACAAGCAGATGCAGCAGATACGCCTCCGCAACAATAGTAGTTTAATTCAAATAAAAAAAAAGCAAGCCTCCCTAAAAAGAGGCTTGCTTTTTTTTAGAGCCTACATCAATTCAAAAAATAGTTGCGCTAATATCTTTACATTTGCGCAACTCTAATCAATGATAAAAGAAACCATTATACTGGCTGGTGGATTGGGCACAAGATTACGATCTGTTGTGGCAGAATTGCCAAAATGCATGGCAACCGTTGCGGGCAAACCTTTTCTATATTATGTGATAAAACAGCTCCAAAACCAGGGAGTTGAAAAATTTATCTTTTCGCTTGGTTACAAACATGAAGTGATCGAAGCCTACATCAATACTGAATTTAAAACGATCGATGCGCAGTTTGTAATTGAAAATGAACCATTGGGAACAGGTGGTGCCATAAAATTAGCCTGCGCTAAAGCAAGGGAGAAAAATGTATTGGTATTGAATGGAGATACTATGTTTTCTATTAATGTGCAATTACTGGCCGCAGCACAAACGGCTTATGGCGCCGATTGTACACTGAGCCTAAAACCAATGCATAATTTCGACAGGTACGGTGTAGTTGAATTAAATGCAGACCGGTCTATCGCTTCTTTTAAAGAAAAACAATTTTACGAAGAGGGATTAATAAACGGTGGTATATATGCTTTACAGGTAGCACATTTTTTACAGGAAAAATTGCCGGAGAAATTCTCTTTTGAAAAAGATTACTTAGAGAAATATTATAACCAGCGCAAAATGTACGGAAATATTCAGGATGAATATTTTATCGATATTGGTATTCCTGAAGATTATCAAAGAGCGCAAATAGAATTCAAAGACAAAACATTTTAGTAGCAAATGCTTGATTTAAAAAAAATAGATAAAAGCTGGACATTATTTTTAGACCGCGATGGTGTAATCAATCATGAAAAATACCAGGATTATGTTCATACCTGGGAAGAATTTATTTTTTATGATGGCGTGAAAGAAGCGATCAAAATATTTACTGTTAAGTTTAAATATATCATCATTATCACCAATCAAAAGGGTGTGGGTAAAGGACTGACAAAACTTGAAAACCTCCATATTATTCACGATAATATGCGTAGCGAAGTTGAAGCTGCCGGCGGAAAAATTGATAAAATATATTTTTGTCCTGATCTTGATGAAACAAGCCTTAACCGCAAACCAAACCCCGGCATGGGTTTGCAGGCCGTAAAAGATTTTAAAGATATCGATCTTACCAAAGCCATAATGGTTGGCAACACGATCAGTGATATGGAGTTTGGCCGCAACCTTGGTGTTAATACTATATTTCTTCCTACTACAAGGCCGGAAGTTAGTTTGACCGATAAAAGAATCGATGCCAGCTATCATTCATTGCTTGACTTTGCCAATGCATTATAATCATTCGTTAAAATTTATTTCTCCAAAACAATTATCCCTTTACTTATTAAAGTATTAGTTAAATTTAAGGTATGAAGAAACTGCTTTTTCTAACGCTACTTTTAACTACCTGCTTAATTGGGTTTACACAACAACGTTTTAGTAAATCCGATATTAAGTTTTTACAGAAAAAAGAAGACTCGTTAAAAGTCTATTCGGTAAAATTATTACAAGGCATTAATGATATTGATCGTTTTAAAGCGGATAGCAGTTTTACAAGAATGTTTGTAAGGGCACTTAAAACCACCAACTCTTTTTATTATCCTTTCGATTCTATAGAATCTGTTTCGAAGATATATGCACCTGATAGCAGCTTTAGAATATATACCTGGCAGATGGTATTGAACGATAATGTTATCCGACATCATGGCGCTATACAAATGCGGACAGAAGACGGCTCACTTAAACTTTTTCCGTTGATCGACAAATCTGATATCATGCAGGATATCAGCGACAGTGTTGGTGACAATAAAGGATGGGTTGGTGCCGTATATTATAGAATGGTAGAGAAAGAAAAAAGCGGACAAAAAATTTACACCTTACTTGGTTATGACGAGAATAATATAAGGAGCACAAAAAAGATAATTGAGATCTTGCAATTTGTATATGGACAACCGGTATTCGGCGATCCCATATTCAGTTTTGAAAAGGATACTGTTGCCAGGGCTCCTGTCAGCCGTTATATAATGGAATTTAAAAAAGATGCGGGTGCAAGGTTGACCTATGACGATGATATGGGCATGATCATTTTTGAGCACCTTATATCGGAAACAAACGAGCCTAAGAAAAAATGGACATTGGTTGGTGATGGGGATTATGAAGGTTTTAAATGGGTGAATGGCAAATGGCTACATGTTGAAAAAGTATTTACAGAAGTAACACCTGACGGACAGGCTCCTGTTCCTAAGCCGGTAAACAATACGGGTAATTTACTCGATGACAGATCGCCCTTGCCTAAACAATAGCTTACTTTTTAAATGATGTGATAAATGCTGTTACGGCTGTATCAAACTGTTTGTCTTCATCAAATAAAAAGGAATGTCTAACGGGTATAACATAGATCGGAAAATCTTTCAGTTGGGTTTTAAATTTCTGTAACCTTACCGCATCTTTCTCAGTAGTTAGAATGATCTTATTGCCTGGGATGATCCTTTCAAAATGCTTTTTAATGTCCTCAAGATCATCGATCGTAAATATATGATGGTCCGCGTAACGCAGCATATCGTATGTGCTTACAGATCTTACCAGCAATTCTTTTAAAGGTTGTGGATTGGCGATACCGGTGATCAATAACACACTCGTATCTGTATCAATATTTTTTTCTTCTTTTGAAAAAAGATGATACGGGTTTCCATACACGGTTGTAGTGAAAAAAACCTGTTGATCTTCCATTCTTTTTACTTCATTAATGATCTGGTTCTTCTCTTCTATTGAAACACTGTCCGGGCATTTAGTAACTACGATGATACCAGCTCTTGTAATGCTATTTTTTACATCTCTGAGATCACCGGCAGGCAACATAAAATCTCTTGTATATAAATTATTATATTCGGTCAGTACAATATTTAACCCCGCTCTAACAGGCCTGTGCTGAAAAGCGTCATCTAAAATAATAACCGCTGTATTTTGCCTATCATGCAACAATTGCGGGATCGCTACTAATCTTTCTTCGCCTACTGCCACTGTAACTTCGGGAAATTTTTGGTGAAACTGCATCGGCTCATCTCCTATTTCTAATGCAGTTGTATGTTCGTCTGCAATAGCAAAGCCTTTTGTCTTTCTTTTATACCCACGACTTAGTGTTGCCGTTTCGTAATTGTTCTTCAGTAGGCGGATCAAATATTCAACCATGGGCGTTTTTCCTGTACCGCCAATAGAAAGATTACCGATACAAATGATGGGGAAATTAAAAGAGCTTGATCGGATAATATTTTTATCAAACATCCAATTTCTTAGCCAGACGATAGCGCCATAAATAAGGGAAAAAGGAAGCAGGAAATAACGAAAGCTTTTAAGCATCAGCAAAAGTAGTTTATCAATTGTTGAAATCATATATTTTATCAGGAGTGATGCAATGATCCAATTTTATATCATTCCCATCTGTATCTTCTATTATATTGATCGGTTCAAAATAACTTAAGCCAATTTTTATTACATCTTTTTTACAATCAGCCAAAAACCTATCATAAAATCCTTTACCGTAACCCACCCTATACCCTCTTGTATCAAAGGCTAATAATGGGACTAGTACAATATCTATCAATTCAGGAGAAATTTTTTCTGTTGCAATGGGTTCGGTTATCCGGTACATGTTCTCACTAAACTCTGTATGTTCATCAGTTAATATAGCTGTCATTTTATGCGTAATAAAATCAGTGACCGGATATGCAATATGTATTCCCGGATTTCTGAATTCAATAAAATCAGTGATAGTATGTGTATTGATCTCATTCATTGCTGCGATGGGCCAATAACTTAACAGCACTTGTAAATAAGGCAACGGTAATTTTTGAAACTGTATCAATAGCAGGTCATCCAGCTTTTCTTTTTGTGAAGAAGAAAGCTGAAGGCGTTTATCCTTATATATTTTCCTTATTTCTGTTTTTAGCATTCTAAATAAATGGATAACCTAATGATGAATTATTCATTATTATTTATAAAGATAGAGAAGATTGTAGTACCGTAATTGCGTTCGGTTTTGTAATGGGGGAATTTTTTATAATCGTTTCTTGGCGTATGTTCCAACACAAACCAGCCTTTAGGTTTTAATAAATCCTTTTCGAAAATAAGCTTAGGCAAATCATCTATTGTTCCTAAAGCATATGGAGGACCGGCAAAAATAAAATCGTATTGTTCTTTGCAGGTTTCTATATATTTAAATACGTCCGACTTTATCAGTTTGAAATTTTCAAACTCCAGTTCTGCTGCAGTTTTTTTAATAAAATCGTACATCTGATTATCTTTCTCGATGATCGTCAGGTCTTCAGCACCCCTGCTGGCCAATTCGTAGCTGATGCAGCCTGTGCCGCCAAAAAGATCAAGTGTTTTTAGCGTATCTATTTCAAGGTTGTTCTGTAAAACGTTGAAGAGGCCTTCCTTGGCAATATCAGTTGTTGGCCTTGTGTAAGGCATATTTGCAGGAGGACTTATTTTTCTACCTCCATGTATACCGCTTATTATACGCATGAAGCTGTTGCAAATAAATGACTGAAAAGGTGCGCAGGATAATGCTTTATTTCATCTGCATAATAAAATGAAGAAGGCAATGTTGCGTATTCTATTTGTAAGAAATAGGAATCGATCTCTTTAAAAAGATCTGAATCTTTTGTTATCCTGCCATTTAAATGCAGTATAGTTTCATTGATATTAAGGTCGAAATTTTCACAGAAGCCAAGTAGATAATAAGTAACATCTTCAGGAGCCGTGTATTTAAAATTTTGAATGATCTGTATCTTTCCTTCTTTCAATAACATGGCTGTTACATCGTACTCGCCGAAAATAGCGTACAAATGGTTACCGCCTGCCTTAATAATATCAGGCAATATCGAATACTGGTGAGTAAATGTAGCCGTTGGAAATTTTGTTGTAACAATTGAGTTAACCAATCTTGGTACTTCATAAATATTACAAAGATTATATTGAAACCTGAGGTCGTTCTTTAAAACATTATCCTGACTATCTCCATATACCAATTCAAACATGGCTTTATTGGCAGCATTATTATGAAAATCATAAGGAACTAAAAGAGACATAGCAAAAGCAAAAACAATATCTACTTTTTTAAATTCTTTTTGCAATAAAGGATGTGTAGTGAAAATATCTTTGAGAAAAGATACCAGCGTTAGTTCATTGATACCCGCAGGAAAATCATAGTTTACCACTGAGGTTATTTTATTGCCCTCCCCGATCGTTATGAATGAAACAGCCGAATAACTCAACTGCATAAACAATGAGTTATTGTCTGCATTGGCACCTGCTAATTGAATATTGAACTTTGGATCCACTAATTATAATTTCGACTGGCAAAATAAACTATTTTACCCGATTTTTATAAGTATAGCTGTAAATATATTAACTATAGTAAGACACGCAACATCAAAGCAAATCCTGTGTCTTTTCGCGGATTATCCTTTAAGGTAACGATATGTAAGCCCATCTGGGTCCATACTTTAAAAACATCGCCCTTCTTGTGCATTTGAATAGCAGCATCTAACTGAGGCAGCATCACACCGCGGCAAAACCAGCCTAATTCGCCACCTTTGCTTCCGCTGACATTATCAGAGCTATAGGTAATAGCCATCTCTTCAAATGTGCTTTTGCCGGATTCGATCTTGTAAATAATAGAATCAGCCAATGCATTTACAAATTTCCTTTGAAAAGTGCTGGTGTCCAATAAAATATGTGATACATGATAAAATGTATTAGATGCTTTTCCCAATATTTCTAACAAATATTTTTGTCCGTTCTTAGATTTAAACGGGCCGTATACGTCTCCTACTTTTCCAAAATATGCCAGGCTATCGCCAAAATTTACGAACGAGCTTGTGCTTTCAATATTTACAGTATCTACTTTATAGGCTTTTTTAATTTTGAATTTTACATACCCTAACGGATCTTTTGAAGCAGCAAGTTCCGTTTTTATTTGGGCAATGGTCTGCGCTTTTGAAACAGTTGTTGCAAATATTGGTAAACAAAAAAGAAAAAAGAAAAAGCGCATTGTTATTGCAGGTTTAATTTTTTGATCACATCCTTTACCCGCTTTTTAAAAATATCCAGGTTTTTCATTTCTTGTTGAATGAAACTATTCTTTTCTAAGGCGCCGATCACAGTATTCATCTCTTCTTTGTTATCGTATACCATTTTACGAAACTCACTAGAGTAATCTTTTGCCCTTGAATCGTAAATACCTTTGCACATCCAGGTTTTTGTATCGGCTGCCTGTTGTAAGAGCTGTTTAAATAGTTCTACAGTAAATTGTTTAGGTGTGATATTTAATATCTCTAACAAACTTGTATAGGCATGTGTTATTTTATCTTCAGCATATTCTTCGCCCTCATGATGATAAAAATTATGCAATTCATCCCAACTTTTTATTTTGCCTGATTTGATCTGTTTCTTCGCTCTTTCGACTTCTGACCTTTGAATTAATTGGCCGCCGATATTCAACCATTCGCTGCGTTGAATTTTAGCTGACAGTGTTTTCTTAAAACTATCAAAATTGGTAAAATTATTATTTTGAAGATGGAGTAGCAATTCTATGGTGCCATAATAACGGATCAATTCTTTAAAAAGATCGATCGATTGGGGCACTTTAATTATTTCTGTTTCGCGATGTGTATTTTCCCAGCCGGTTACAATTGCGACACCTTTTTCGTCAGGTTTTAATTTCCCTAGTAGTTTCAAAGAATCAAATAATTCATTGATAGTATCGGGTGCTAAATAATCGTATTCGAGTAATTGTATTTTTTCTGTACGGCGATCGCGTTCAATATACTTCCATGTATTACGCGCCAGTGCATACATATTGTACATGAACCAATAGCCGGGCATTACTACCAGCTTATCATGCGTTACATCATTACTGACTAAACTAAAAGGTATAGGAATATTTAGTTCCGCAGGATAATCACCCTTCGCTAAGATTGTAAAAGAAGCAAATTTTGAATTGTGTTTTAAACTAACGCACAATCCCGGCCAAAAGCCACGGCCTGCAATGATCTCACCATCCGGACTACGGCTATTATGATTGCTTCCGATAGTAGCGCCGGCAGCAACATTGCTTTGTCCCATTATTAAAGAGGCGCATAAAAATGAATTATTATGATGCTGCTCATGCCCCGGAAATATCAAAGAATTTAAAACCTCACAACAAGAGATCGTAGAATTATTCCCTAAATAAGAGTTGATCAAACGCGCACCGTATTTCAATTGCGAGTGTGATGCCATAACAAAACGAACTGCCTTTACTCCATAAAATATGCGGCAACCAAATCCTACTACGCCGTTCACCATTTCGCAACCTTCACCAATTTGTGAGCGGCGCGCACTGTCGCTATTGATAGTTAAATTCTTTAATTTATTGGCGCCTTTTAAATAAGCATCGCTACCTATCCAAACGTCTTTAACTATTTTACAATTTTTAATAACCGTTCTATCTCCGATCTTACCGTAATAACCTCTTTGCTTATCAAATTTATTGGCAGTAAATTCTTTAAATTTATCCAGTAAAGCTTCATCATCTCTGTATTTGCTCCATAAATAGGCGTCACCCGGTAACATGCCGTTGAACGGAATTACTTTTCTGCCGCCATTTTCATTACATATTTCCATCCAGGTACGCAGACTTTCATCCTCACCTTCTTTTAAAATACCATTACCGAATTTTGAAATATCCGTAGTAGCTAATTCATTTACGTTCACGATCATTACGTCATTACCAACAATATAATGACTGATATAATTCACATTATCGATACAAACATTATCACCAAAATCGCTACTGATAATAGTGCTGTTATACATACCAACGGGCAAACGCAGGTTATGAAATTCGATATAGTAAGGCTCTAACTTACCAATACGGATCAATCCGTAAAATTTACAATTTTTAACCAGTTCAGGATTGAAAGAATGCGAAACAAATATCTTGTTCCAATCGTCAGAAGTATTACGATTATGTACAAGTATTTCTATTTCCTGTGAAGTAAGTTTGCGATACTCAATACCACTATGGTTTTGCACATCGCGCAGGTAATATTCATCCTTACCTTTAGGAATATATTTTTTATCTATAAAATCGTAGCCAAGCGTTGCAACCGGGTGTTTTTGTATAATATTCATTCTCTATAATGGTTAATGATAAATGGTTAATTGTTAATGTACATTTATCATTAACAATTAACCATTAACAATTATTCAACAGTTACACTTTTAGCAAGGTTTCTTGGTTTGTCAACATCCACTCCTTTGGCAACACCAACATAGTATGAAAGTAGTTGTAAAGGAATAACGCTTAACATCGGCGCCATTATTTCATCAGCATGCGGCACATAATATACATCATCTGCTAAACCGGGAATTACTTCATCACCTTCAGTTACAATGGCAATTACTTTTCCTTTACGTGCTTTGATCTCTTGTATATTGCTAACAATCTTTTCATGATATGCATCTTTTGTTGCAACGAAAACAACAGGTAATTGATCATCTACCAAAGCGATAGGGCCATGTTTCATTTCAGCAGCAGGATAACCTTCTGCATGTATGTAAGAAATTTCTTTCAGTTTCAATGCGCCTTCTAAAGCAATAGGAAAATTATATCCTCTTCCTAAGAACAAGGCACTTGGTGCCGTCTTATATTTTTCAGCGATCAATTTTATCTGATCGGCACTTTTTAATAATGCTTCTACTTTTTCAGGAACCGCGTCTAATTCAAATAATAAATTGCTGTAACGTTCTTGCGAAATAGTGCCTTTTTCTTTAGCGATCTTTAAAGCCATCATTGTTAACACTACCAGCTGACCGGTAAATGCTTTTGTAGAAGCAACGCCAATTTCCGGACCGGCATGTGTGTAAGCGCCGCCATCGCTAATTCTCGCGATAGATGAACCCACCACATTTACCACACCAAAAATAACAGCACCTTGTTCTTTTGCCTTTTCGATCGCTACTAAAGTATCGGCCGTTTCACCACTTTGAGAAACAGCAATAATGATATCTCCCTTATTGATCACCGGGTTACGATAACGGAACTCAGACGCATATTCTACTTCAACAGGAATGCGGCATAATTCTTCAATAATATATTCAGCTACTAACCCTGCATGCCAGCTTGTACCGCAGGCTACAATAATAATACGGCCTGCATTTTTAAATGCTTCAATATTTTTTTCAACGCCAGCCATTGTGATCGTTCCTGCAGCTGCGTCTAACCGACCACGTAAGCAATCATAAATAGTACTTGGTTGCTCGAATATCTCTTTCAGCATAAAATGTTCGTAGCCGCCTTTTTCAATAGCCGCCAGTTCCATATCAAGTTTTGTTACAAACGGAGTGATTTTCTCGTTCCCTAAATTTTTAAGGATCAACTGATCGGGTGTAATGATCGCTAATTCATAATCATTCACATACACCACTTCTTTTGTGTATTCTAACATCGGGGAAGCATCAGAACCTAAAAAATGTTCCCCTTTGCCAATGCCAATTACAAGCGGACTACCTTTTCTTGCAGCAATGATCGTATCCGGTTTGCTATCATCCAATAATAAAATAACATAAGCGCCCGTAACTCTTTTCAAAGCAACACGTACTGCTTCTTCCAGATCGCAATGGTTATTTTCTTTGATGTCTTCAATAAAATTCAATAAAACTTCAGAATCCGTATCGCTTTTAAAAGTGTAGCCTTTCTTTGTCAGCTCCTGTTTTAACTGTGCGTAGTTTTCAATGATACCATTGTGTATCATCGCCAGCTTACCACTTGCAGAAGAATGCGGATGCGCATTTCTATCACTCGGTTCGCCATGTGTGGCCCAACGTGTGTGCCCGATACCGGTATGAGAATGGAGATCTTTACCAACCAATGTTTCTTCTAATTCAGCAACGCGGCCCTTCTTTTTGTATACTTTCAAACCGCCATTCAATAAGGCAACGCCGGTGCTATCGTAGCCCCTATATTCCAATCTTTTTAATCCTTTTATCACAATCGGGTAAGCTTCTCTATAGCCCGTGTATCCTACAATTCCACACATATTTTATGTCCTTTTTTTAGATAAGAAATTATTAACCCGGCAATCGCAATACTATTGAACATTTGTCCCCGAACATCGGGGGCACATTTCGTCTTTACTACTACTATTTGGCCTTTTCAGGCTCGAGCAAAACCCGTAACCGATTGTGCAATTTAGCAAAAATGCTTTACTTTATAGCCTATCCAGCACGATAAAGTAAAGCATTTTTTATTATAAATTTCAATCCTGCTAGTGGATCAAAAGTCCTTGTAAAAAAACATAAGCCACTGAGAAATAAATAACGATGCCCGTTACATCCACCAAAGTAGCCACAAATGGCGCCGATGAAGTGGCAGGATCCAGTTTCAGGCTTTTTAAAATGATCGGTAACATAGAGCCCATAAGGCTTCCCCATAATACAATACCGATCAGTGAAAAGAAAATTACCAACGCAACTCTTTCATAATACATACCGTAATCATACAAGTGTAAATGCTGCCAAAGCATGATACGAAAGAACCCGATAGTGCCTAATATCAATCCCAGCATAACGCCAGACATTAATTCTCTTCTCATCACTTTCCACCAATCGAATAATTTTATTTCTCCCAATGCCATCGCCTGAATGATCAGCGTTGATGCCTGCGAACCACTGTTACCACCACTGCTCATGATCAAAGGAATAAATAATGCCAGTACCGTTGCAGCTTCGATCTCTTTACTAAAATGCTGCATAGCCGTAGCCGTTAGCATTTCACTTAAAAACAATACGATCAGCCAGCTGGCTCGTTTTTTTACCAGCTTAAAAATGTTCATGTTCAGGTAGGGTTCATCCAACGCTTCCGTACCACCGATCTTTTGAATATCTTCACTAAATTCTTCGTTGGCAACCCATAACACGTCATCAATTGTAACGATACCTAATAATTTATGACTCCTGCTCACTACCGGCAAAGCCACGCGGTTATTCATTTTAAATGCTTCGTTGGCAGTTTCCTGGTCATCTTCTGCATTCAGTGCAATGTATCTTTCATCCATCAGCTCACTCACTTTTGTGCCGGGTGCAGCCAGGATAAAATCCCTGATCCTGATATCATCTAATAATTCGCCCTTGGCATTGATCACGTAGATCACATCGATCGTCTCGCTGTTTTTTGCGAAATGCCTGATGGTGGTTATTACATCTTCTACCGTATCATTTTCATATACGTATACATAATCCGGTGTCATCAACCTACCTACACTTCCTTCAGGATAACCTAATAACGATAAAGTTATTTTCCGTTCTTCGGGATCTAATGTTTTTATTAATTCTCTTACTGCATTACTCGGCAATTCACTTAAAAAAGCCGTACGGTCATCCGCAGGTAATTCATTGAATAATTCTGCTGTTTTATGAGCAGGTAATTCTTTGATCAATTTTTTCTGCGTAGGTAATTCCAATATCTTGAAGGCGGCCGCAGCACGGGGCAAAGATATTTCCGTTATTATCTGGCCCTCAAACGATTCATTATCATATATCAGCTCAACAATATCGCTGATATTCTGGTCATTTAAAAAAGCTTGTAAACGCGGTTTATCCTGCGATGCGATCGCTTCTTCAAACTGTTCCTGAAGTTCCATTTTTTCAAGTTCTGCTGACATAAATACTTTGTTGTTAAATTCGCCGTCAATTAGGTGCCGCAATTTACTTTATTTAATCTTAAGCAGATGTTATGTTAAAACCTTATTTATTTGTCGAAAAAACGCCACAAATGGGCAAAGGTGTATATACCAAAGAGCGTATCCCCGCCAATACGGTCATCGAAATATCACCTGTTATTGTGATGAAAAAGGAGGACAAGGAACACCTTGATAAAACCCTGCTCCACGATTACATTTTTTTATGGGGCAAATTGCAAGACAAATGCTGCATGGCACTAGGTCTGATTCCAATGTATAACCACAGCTACAAAAGCAACTGCGAATACTTTATGGATTTTGAAGACGATACGATAATGATAGAAACAGTTCGGGTAATTGAAAAAGGCGAAGAACTAACAATTAATTACAATGGCGACCCGAATGATGGGGCGAGAGTTTGGTTTGATGTGAAATAATTAAGAATTAGTAATTAAAAATTAATAATTCCTTATTCTAATAAAATAAAAAAGCTTCGCAATTAGCTTGATAAATTGAAATATTATCGAACTAATTGCAAAGAAAAAATTGTTAATTATTAATTTTTAATTACTAATCATTACTGTTGTTCTATCAATTGTATCTCACAAGCGATTCTTACCTCTTCACTAACCAATACACCGCCTGCTTCTGTTGGTGCGTTCCATACAAGACCAAAGTCTTTTCTGTTTATTTTTCCATTGATGGTAAAACCCGCTTTCACATTGCCCCATGGATCTTTTGCTACGCCGCCGAATTCAACTTCTAAACGTACACTTTTTGTAACGCCGTGGATCGTAAGATCGCCGTATAATTCGTAAGAGCCATCGTTATCTACACTTTCATATTTCGTAGCAACGAATGTTAGCTTTGGGTATTTTTCAACATCAAAAAAATCAGGACTTTTTAAATGATTGTCTCTATCTACGTTTCCGGTCAATACAGAAGCTGTTTCAGCAGAGAAACTAATTTTCGCTTTAGAAAAATCTTCATTATCAGTTTCGATGCTAGCTTCAAATTTATCGAAGCTACCCGTTACTGTTGTGATCATTAAATGTTTCACTTTAAATTGTACTTCACTATGTGTTGGATCGATGACCCATTTTCTCGTTGCCATTATTTTATTTTTTAAGTTAAAAATATTTTATTGAGATAATGAAAATAAAACTTAATTATAACTTTACAATATTACCTTCCTGGTTACTTTTAATAGCGGCTTCTATTATGCGCATTACGTTAATACCATCATCCACCGTAACAGGCATAGCGCTTTCACCAGTCAATGCTTTGTAAGCAACATCATAATAGTCATAATAATTCCCTTGCAAAGAAGGTATTTTTTCGCGGATGATCTTTCCGGCTTTCTCGGTATGTAACAAACCTTTTTCTTCAGCAGGTTCTGTGCCCCAATCTGTGCTATTTGGTTTGATTCCTGCTATCAGGCAGGCTTCCTGTACGTCTGCGCGGCTTTTTAAAAAAGAACCCTGATGCCCGTGAATAATAAATGCAGGCAAAGCTTCCCGTACCAGGTAACCGGCTTTCAATCTTACGCGAAACGTTGGATAGTATAATAATAAATTAATATCATCATCTACCTGCGATAATTCCCTGGTAATACGGATATCCGCAAACACAGCCTGTGGCATGCCGAATAAACAAAGTGCCTGATCGATAATATGCGCACCCAGGTCTTTTAAAATACCTGCACCCGGACCGGGAACCTCTTTATGTTGTTTCGGACTCAATGTAGGTTTAAAACGATCGAAGTGAATTTCTACTTCGTTAATATTCCCTACACAACTATCCTGTATTATTTTTTGTACGGTTTTAAAATCACTATCATACCTGCGATTTTGATACACGCCGATCTTTTTATTTTGTTTGATTGATAACTCTTTTAATTCTTCGGCTTCTTTTAGGGTAGTGGTAAACGCTTTTTCTACGATGATATGTTTGCCTGCTAATAAAGCCTGTTTTGCAAAATCATAATGTGTATACGTTGGTGTATTTACAATTACCAGTTCTACTGATGGATCGCTTAATACTTCTGCCAATGTTGTGTATGATCTTGTCTGCGGATAGATCTGCTGAATAATTTTTGTGCTTCTTTCCCAGGCTCCCACTAATTGAAAACCGGGATGCAAATCAATAAAAGGCGCATGAAATACTTTGCCCGACATACCGAATGACAATAGCGCTGTTTTTATTTGTTGCATGTTCAAATGTAAAAAATTATGTGCAGATAATTAATAGAAGTTAAATAGTAGTACAATGATGAAATGTGCGACGCCACTGAAGCTTAATAGCGATACAAAGCTTGGCTAATAGACATAAAAAAAGCCCCAACTTTCGTTGAGGCTTTAAATCAATTTTATATTTTAAGCTGCTTTTTGTTTAGCAGGTGCTTTTGCTGCTTTTGCAACTGGCTTCTTTACAGAAGCAGGCTTTTTTGTCTTTTTAATAACGGCATCAAGCGCTTTGCTCATTTCGTCGAAATTATGTTTGCCGGTGTAACGTTCGCCATTGATAAAAAATGTCGGAACATCTTTTACACCACGGTTGATGCCTTCGCGGATATCACCTTGTACCTGCCAACCGTAGGTTGCATTTACAAGCTCATCCAGAAAACGTTTGTTGTTTACACCTGCTTCGCGACTGTGCAATTTTAAACTTGTTGTACCAAGGTTGCGGCGGTTTGCGAATAAGATATTGTGCATTTCCCAAAACTTACCATCTTGTGCAGTTGCTACTGCAGCTTCACCTGCTTTTAAACTGCGTTGGTGAATATTCGTCATAGGGAAATGGCGAAAATTGAAGCGTATCTTTCCGTCGTATTCTTCCAATAATTGTTTAACAACTTCATTTGCTTTAGCGCAAATTTCACTTTCGTATTCTCCAAATTCTTCCAGCGTTACTGCTGCATCTTTGTTCCCTACAAAAACATCTTTCGGTTCAATGATCTCAACGACCTCTTTTTTGAATGCCATAATATTGTTCTCCTTTTTATTGTGTGTAGATTATGCCTAACTCGGCTTTTGATGCCAGGCTGTTTACTAAATCATTTGGGTGAAATGATTGGGATTTTTTACAGAAAAGTCATCTAATATGAGAGGCAAGTGGCTTAAAGGTAACATTTTTCAGGCGTTTTTCCATACCTGTTGGTATTTTCATAAAATATTAACACACTTAATGTTGATAATCAATTGTTTACATTTTGTACCATTGGGCCTTTTTATGTGGATAACTTATGATTTCACCTTTTCTGCCTTATGTGGTGTTGGTGTTTGAACATCGTTCCTAAAAACAACTGTCCCATCAAAAACATCTACTAAAACAGGCTTGGTTTTATCAATATTCCCCGCCAATATTTTTTTACTTAACTGATTTACGATTTCTTTTTGGATCAATCTTTTTAACGGTCTT
>JABDBG010000013.1 GCA_013288745.1 Bacteroidota bacterium | reverse complement strand
TTTTGATCCGGCATCTTTATCGAAATGCGGTACGTAATGATCTATTACAAGAATCGTTTTTTTGTCAATGCTTTTATCTCTGGCTTTAAATACATTTTCTGCATTTGGTAAGTGCTCTTTCGCTAAAACCTCTTGCCATTTCTCATAAAATTTTTCATTATTTATTTTCTGGTAGGCTTTTATTGATTGCGAATTATTTGTTTCTGTACCATGGGAATAGCCTTCAAAATGTATTACCTCTGATAGTGGCTGGTACATTACTTTATATCCCATTTGCCTTACTTGAAAAGCCAGATCCGAATCTTCGCAATAAGCAGGTGTATATCTTTCATCAAAGCCGCCGGTTTTTAACCAAATACTTTTTCGGATCATAATAGCAGCTCCGGAGATATAATCTACTTCTTTCACATAGTTAAATTCAGGGGCTTCGGGATCTTTTCCGTTACCATAATTCCATGCAGATCCATCTTTCCATAAAATACCCCCCGCTTCTTGTAACCTTCCATCAGGATAAATTAATTTGGATCCCACCATTCCTATTTTTTCATCTCCCGTGATGAGCGTTACTAGGGAAGATAGCCAGTTATCGGTAACCTCTGTATCATTATTTAAAAATAATATAAACTCACCTTTTGCACTTTTTGCCGCTTTGTTACAATTTCCTAAAAACCCTAAATTTTTCTCATTACGGATATGTACCAGGTTTTTTATTTGGCTAGTGCTGTTGAGCGTTTTATCAGTTGAACTATCATCGGCCAATATAACTTCATATGCAACACCTGTGGTATAATAAATTATACTATTAATGCATGCATAATTCATTTCCCATCCATTATGCGCGGGAATGATAATAGTTACAACAGGGTTGTCAAAAATCGGCAAGACCAATATTTGGGTATAATCTATTGGGGCGCTCTTCCTGATTTTGGATTTATTCTTTTTACTTTTTTTAAACTTATTTACAAATGAATTTATTTTTATGCTAACAGGAGAATCATGCGAAAAATACTTCTTTTTCATGCCTGAAAACATTGTGATAAAACGCCATTTCTTTGAAGTAACAATTGCCGTTAAGTTTTCGTTGGTATTAGTAAGCTGTTGTGTAAGATATTCAGTTTTACGGTCCAGAGATCTACCCCATTTGCCTAACGCCTCAATTTCTTTGTTCATTTTAATCAGTCTCTCCATCAATGCCAGGTAATCTTTATTTACATGGCTAACAACAGATGCAACCAGGTTCAACGATTCGGGTAATGAGGCATTTGATGCGATAGCGATAATATATTTTCTTGCTAATTCCTTTGTAGCATTTTCGTTACCAAGATTTGTAACCTGGATATGACCGGCATTTTCCGCGGTAGGGTTACTAATAATACTTACCACTTCATAGCCCTGATCAAAAAAGGAAATATTTACAAAATGTTTTTTGATAAAATCTTTGAATTCTTCTTTTTCAAATTCATGCAAATGAAAAGAATTAGTATGGGAGAATTGTTCGGAATAAACTTTTTTGTTAGGTGTAGACATTATTACCAGACCATCCGGGCGTAGTACTCTTTTTATTTCTACCATAAAACGCTGCTGATCTTCTTCGGATAAATGTTCGATCGTTTCAAAAGAAACCACAACATCAAACAATTGGTCACCTAATGGTATCGAAGTAGCATTACCCGTTTTGAATTGAATATTTGGATATTTATCCGCGTATTGCTCAATAGCATTCTGTACCGCTTCCAGATTAATGTCTACCCCAACTACATTGGTTGCGTGATGGGCAATTATTGCACTGCCATATCCTTCTCCACAAGCGATATCCAGTACAGATTTATTTTTAATAAGTGTTTCAATAGTATAGTATCTGTGTAAATGTTCATACCCGATCTCATCATCCAGCAGATCCTTCGTAGGTATAAATCTTTCTCCTGTAAATTTCATCAATTTTATTTTATAGCTTCAGTTTAAACCACTTCTACCGGTAAATCAACAAATCTACTCTTTACTAATAAATACCCCAAATATTAAGTGTGATAGTGGAAATGGTTGGTATAATTAATAGATTTGCCAATATATTATCAATTATGCAGATCCATAAAAGCATTTCTTCTCTTCCAAATTCCAATGTTGAATTTTCTATCTGCACAATAGTTAATAAGCTTGATGAATACCAATTAATGAAACAAAGTTTTGAGGCTTGTGGCTTTGCAGATAATTGCGAATACTTAATGGCAGATAATACACTGGAAAATCAATACGATGCATACCAGGCGATCAATATTTTTTTACAACAAGCTACCGGCCAATATATTATTTTAACTCACCAGGATGTACGTTGTGTCGATCCTGTTTCGATCCTTCAAAAAAGCTTGCAGTCACTTACTGAAATAGATCCCGCGTGGGCCTTGTGTGGCAATGCCGGAGGAAACGGTTACCACAATATTTACTATCATCTTAACAACAATGGCAATATCAGAAAGACGGGCAATCTGCCCCTAAAAGTAACTTCATTAGATGAAAATTTTATTGTGATAAAAAAGACTTCCAATCTTGCCGTATCATCTTCTGTCAGGGGGTTTCATTTGTATGGAACAGATCTTTGCCTGGTAGCTAATTTTCTTGGATACACCGCTTATGTTATTCCTTTTATGGTAGAGCATTTAAGTCTTGGTAATTTATCCGATTTGAAAAAACATACTACTGATTATATTATAGCCTATAACAACAAATACAAAAGCCGCTTCATTCAAACACCTGCAACAAAATTCTATTTAGGAAACAACGCTTTTGAAAATAAATTATATAATACCCGTCCAGTTTTCGTTTTTATAAAATGGATACAGCTTATTAAAAATATTTTTCGTTAATCTATAACTTTACTTAGTTGACGGGCAGCTTTTATGTATGATATATAGGGGAACCATTTCTTTTTATAGAAAAATAACACTTTCGCATTTTTTAATAGAAAAGAAAAAAGTTTAAATGATTTTTTTTTATATTCTAATCCTGAATAAAGATCCAATAATTTTTTACAGAAAATCTTGTCGCTTTTTTGCAATCCCCGAATACTTAAAAAAGACTGCAACGCGGCTATCCGCTCTTTAACAACTTCATTTGTTTGACCGCTCTGCTTTTTTGATATAGTTATATTATTATCATGCTTTCTCTGAAAAGCAAGTATTTCTGCAGATGCCGCAATACTTCCTCTAACTGTAGCTATCTGGCAAAGCCACCAATCATAATAAACAAATTGCGGAAAAGGAATTGCCCCATCCAATAAGGTAGCTCTGAAGATTATATTATGTCCTGAGATAGAATTGCGTAACAATAATTTTCTAAAATCATTCCCCTGCATTAGGTTCACAGCCTTATTAGTTGTTTTATTGACGGGCAATGTATTACCCGAAAAAATAACAGAAGCTGTATGAACCAGTAGCGTATCTTCCGAAATAAATAATGCAAGTTGCTTTTGTATCTTTTCCGGTTTCCAAATATCATCCTGATCTGCAATAGCAATGAATTCTCCCGTAGCTTTTGCGAATCCTTGTTCAAAATTTCTATTTACGCCAATATTTTTATCATTAAAAAAATATTGAATACGGGTGTCTTTTTGTGCATATGCAGTAATGATCTTTTGAGTTGAATCGGTAGAAGCATCATCACAAATAATAATTTCCAGTGATGAATATGTTTGAGTAAGAATAGAACTAAGCTGCTCGTCAAGGTATTTTTCTCCGTTATAAGAACATAGTACAACAGATACTACGCGTGACTTTGCCATTTTAAAATTTAATTATGGTTTTTACTTTAATATCATTTAAAATAAAAACCGCTACTTCGTTAACAGTTCTGGAGTTGCTGCACTTAGCCGTACAAAGATGAAAATGCTTTTTAGCCTCTTTAATTTTTTTACTTGACGATAAAAACAAACGCAATGATTTTAAATATTTGCCACGAAGCATTACCAATTGTATACAGCTTTCCAATACCAATTGAAAATACCACAATAATTTTCTCGGACCTTCTAAATGCAGCGCATGCAAAATCATTTTATTTCTGTTGTAAATGATATCTACAAAACTCTTCTTGTTACTTTTATTGATAGAGGTTGAGGTTTTGTGTTTACAAACACTATCATAATCATAATAGCATTTATACCCCAGGCGCCAGGCCCTGAGCGAGAGTTCATAATCTTCTATATAAAAAGGAGAAAACGCTTCATTGAATCCGCCTATAGCGATAAATTTTTCTTTGTCGATAAAAGCATTTGCTCCCGAAAGATACATACTGTACAAACCTTTCCGCATTACCTGTTTGTCACGCAAAATATAATTACCTGAGGTTTTTATCTTTGCCCCATGAAATGCAGGATATTTTGCTCCATCCTGAATAATTTCATCATCCCAACCAATAATTCTTCCCATCACACCAAAAGTTTCTTCCTTATCAAAGTAATGGTACTGATTCAAAAAATAATCCGGCGTCAGTTTCACATCACTGTTTAACAATAATACTTTATCATATTTTGCCGCTTCAATTCCTTTGTTGGCAGATAAAGAAAACCCTTTATTAGAAAGAATTTTAATGACTTTTATTTGAGGATGGTTTTGCTCCAGGTAAGCGATGGATGAGTCAGTTGAACAGTCATCGACAACTATGATCTCTGAAGGTTTTCCGGAATTTTTTAACGCTTCTACAACCGTACCTAATGTATACGGAAAAAGCCTTACACCATTATAATTTGGAATTACTACTGAAATACCTGTGACCATAATTAAGGAATCGGCCTAAAATTACATTCTTTGGCCTGACACGACAAAATACGATATATTAAGCAATTAATCATAATTTCGTACCCTTAATTTACAGCAAAAATGTGTCGAAAAGCCTGTCGGATTATAGTTATCTTTGCTACCGGTTTTTACCACTAGATTGCTTACAGGCACTAAAACAAGTTTTACTTATATAATTATTATAATTTAATGAAAATCTATCGTCGTTTACTTGCTTATGGTAAACCTTACAGTGCTTTTATAATTCCTTTTTTTTCATTCACTTTAATAGCGACTTTTTTTAGTGTATTCGAACTGGCTTTATTAATTCCGTTACTGAATTTTTTGTTTTATCCATCTCCTGATGCAGCTCATTATGTAACAGCTCCGCATTTTTCAATGTCTGCCACTTATTTTAAGGATCTGTTTTATTATCAGATGTATCATTTCAAATCGTTGAAACCGATCTATGCTTTGTACTTTATGTCGGCCATTGTTTTTTCAGCAGTTGTGTGCAGCAATCTTTTTAGTTATCTGGCAGATCTTACCATGATAAAAGCGCGCACATTATTAGTAAAGCGTATAAGAGAAGCAATCTTTGAAAAGATCAATTATTTACAGTTAGGTTATTTTACAAATGAACATAAAGGCGATCTATTATCTAGAATGAATTCCGATGTTTTTGAAATTGAAGCTGTAGCAGCCAATTCTGTCGAGATATTATTCAAGCAGCCCTATTTAATCGTAGGCTACTTTGTTGCACTGTTTTTAATATCGGCTAAGCTTACCTTATTTACGCTGATACTTATTCCTATATCTGCCACTGGTATCGCACTGGTAACTAAAAAATTGAAAAAGGAAGCGAACGCTGCACAGGCGTCAGTGGGCCGTTTGTTAACGATCATTGATGAAACGCTTACCGGTATGCGCATCATCCGTTCTTTCAACGCCACTAAATTTGTTTTGAACAGGTTCAGTAATGAAAATGATATATATCGTAGAGCCACTTTAAAGGGCTTTGCCAAAAGAGAATTGGCGCCTGCCTTTTCTGAAATTTCAGGCGTGATGATCGTTGCAGCTATTTTAATTTATAGTGGTAGTTTGATCCTAAGCCATGATCCTGCGGCATTAAATGCGGGTAAATTTATTGCGTTCATTGCCATCTTTTCTCAGGTAATTAGTCCGGCTAAAGCAATGGTTGCAGCCATGGCCAATGTACAAAGAGGACAAGCTGCAGGCGAACGTATCTTACAAGTGATCGATACGCCTATTCTTATTCAGGATAAACCAAATGCCATTGATCTAAAAAGCTTTAACGATAAAATTGAGTTTACGAATATTAGTTTTGGTTATACAGCAGACAGACAAATTTTACACAACATAAGTTTTAATATTCCAAAAGGTAAAACCGTTGCTATGGTTGGACCATCAGGTGTGGGTAAATCAACTATCGCTGATCTGGTACCGCGTTTTTATGATGTTACAGCCGGCAGCATTTTGATCGACGGAAAAGATATCCGCGATATTAAAATGGAATCACTGCGCAGCCATATGAGCTTTGTAACACAGGATACTTTTTTATTCAACGACAGTATTTTTAATAATATCGCATTGGGTAAACCCGATGCTACCGAAGAACAGGTAATGCAGGCTGCGAAAATTGCCAATGCACACGACTTTATCATTCATACAGAAAATGGTTATCACACCAATATCGGCGATAGAGGCATTCGTTTATCAGGCGGACAAAGACAAAGATTAAGTATTGCCAGGGCCGTATTTAAAAATCCTGAAATATTAATATTGGATGAAGCTACTTCGGCATTAGACACAGAATCTGAAAGACTGGTACAGGGTGCTTTAAGTAATTTAATGAAAGGCAGAACAACGCTTGTGATCGCGCATCGCCTAAGTACTATTCAACAGGCAGATGAAATCCTGGTAATGCAAGACGGTAAGATAATTGAACGCGGTAGTCACCAGCAGTTATTGGGAATTGAGAATGGCAACTATCAAAGATTGATCAAACTACAGGAACTGGTATAAAAACCTAAAAGTTACAAGTCAAAACCCAAAAGTTAAGCGGACCCAATAACTTTTGGGTTTTGACTTTTTAGTTTTGTCTTGGATTATAGGCTGGAATTTTAAAATCTGCTAAATTTGCATTTCCTCATACAAACACAATTAAATGAAGGTTGAATTAGCGAAATTATCGAAGGATCTGGAAGGTGATCTATTTGTAGACAAAACTATAAGAACGCTATACGCAACAGATGCATCCGCATACCGCGAAATGCCATTGGCTGTCGCTATTCCTAAATCGATAGCTGATATTAAAAAGCTGATAACTTTTGCACGCATTCAAAAAACATCGCTTATTCCAAGAACTGCCGGAACATCATTGGCCGGACAGGTTGTAGGTAACGGCATCATTGTAGACGTATCAAAAAACTTTACAAAAATTCTCGAATTAAATAAAGAAGAAAATTGGGTGCGTGTTCAACCGGGCGTAATACGTGATGAGTTGAACATGTTCTTAAAACCACACGGCTTATTTTTCGGTCCCGAAACTTCCACCGCTAACCGCGCGATGATCGGTGGAATGGTGGGCAATAATTCTTGCGGTTCAAATTCAATAATATATAGAAGTACCAGGGAACATTTACTCGAAGTAAATGCTATCCTAAGTGATGGAACCGAAACAACATTCAAAGCATTGAACATTGATGAGTTTCATGAAAAATGTGAAGCATTAACTTTGGAAGGCGGCATTTACAAAGCTGTAAGAGGCTTGCTAAGCAATTATGAAAATCAGGTAGAAATAAGAAAACAGTTTCCCAAAAAATCTGTTGAAAGAAGAAATACCGGTTATGCTATTGATGTATTACTAGATACAGCGCCATTTACAGCGGGCACAGAAGATTTTAATTTTTGCAAATTAATTGCAGGTTCTGAAGGAACATTAGCTTTCATCACGGAAATAAAATTGAACGTCAGTCCTTTGCCTCCAAAAGAAATGGGATTGCTATGTATTCATTTTAATTCGATCGATGAATCTTTAAGAGCGAATCTGATCGCACTAAAATACAAGCCGCGTGCAAGTGAGTTGATCGATCATTATATTTTAGAATGTACAAAAGATAATATTGAACAAAACAAGAACAGGTTCTTTGTACAAGGAGATCCGGGCGCTATTTTGGTTGTTGAATATTCAGGAAAAGACAGGGAAGAAATTACTTCAATAGCTAAACAGGTTGAAGCCGATATGCGTGCGCAGGGATTGGGTTATCATTTTCCTTTATTGTTTGGTGACGATACAAAAAAAATATGGACACTGCGCAAAGCCGGTCTGGGCCTGTTAAGCAACCTCCCCGGCGATGAAAAAGCCGTGCCTGTTATTGAAGACACTGCTGTTGATGTAAACGACCTGCCTGCCTATATCCGCGACTTCAACGATATCTTAAAAAAATACAATCTGCATTCTGTGCATTACGCGCATGCAGGCTCTGGAGAAATACATTTACGTCCCATCATCAATTTAAAAACAGTGGAAGGCAATCAGTTATTCAGAACGATCGCTGAAGAAATTGCTACGCTGGTAAAAAAATACGATGGCTCATTAAGTGGTGAACATGGTGATGGAAGGTTACGTGGAGAGTTCATCAAACAAATGGTAGGTGAAAAAAATTACCAGTTATTAAAAGATGTAAAACGTACCTGGGATCCGGAAAATATTTTCAATCCAAACAAAATCGTTGACACACCGCCGATGAACACGATGTTACGTTATACACCGGGGCAACATACTCCTGAATTTAAAACTGTTTTTCGTTTTCATAACCAGGATGTATTGCAACATGCAGAGCAGTGCAATGGTTCAGGAGATTGTAGAAAAACACCGTTGAGTGGTGGCACCATGTGTCCGTCATTTATGGCTACGCGAAACGAAAAAGATACTACAAGAGCAAGAGCAAATATTTTAAGAGAGTTTTTGACCAACTCAGATAAGATGAATCGTTTCGATCATAAAGAAATTTATGAAGTGATGGATCTGTGCTTAAGTTGCAAAGGTTGTAAATCTGAATGTCCGTCGAATGTGGATGTGGCAAAACTGAAAGCAGAATTTTTGCAACATTATTATGATGCGAATGGTGTTCCGTTCCGTTCAAGGTTGATCGCTAATTTTAGCACCTTTGGAAAATTGGGTTCTATTATGCCTGCCTTGTACAATTTTGCTGTTACCGCTCCGGGGCTTAGCACATTGATCAAACGTTTTTCCGGGTTCGCTGTAAAGCGTTCTATGCCTACATTAGGGAAGACGACTGTTAAAAATTGGTACGATAAACACAAGGCTAAAAGTCAAAAGTCAAAAACAAAAAGCAATAAAACAGTTTATTTATTTTGTGATGAGTTCACCAATTATAATGACAGCGAGATCGGTATCAAAGGAATTTTATTGTTAGAAAAGTTAGGCTACGAAGTAATTATTCCCGAACATGGGGAAAGCGGCCGTGCTTCTTTATCAAAAGGTTTGATACGCGACGCAAAAAAAATAGTGAATAAAAATATTGCATTACTAAGTCCTCTCATAACTGCTGAAACACCGTTGATCGGAATAGAACCTTCTGCTATACTTACTTTCAGAGATGAATATACCGACTTGGCTGATGATGATAAATTAGCGGCGGCAAATGCATTGGCAAAAAATGTTTTTCTGATTGATGAATTCATCGCTGCAGAAATTGAAAAAGGCTATATCAACTCAAATCAATTTACAAAAGAGAAAAAAGAAATAAAATTACACGGACATTGTCAGCAAAAAGCATTGTCTTCTGTTGCGCCTTCTGTAAAAATGTTATCGTTGCCGGAGAATTACACGGTAGAAACAATTCCTTCAGGCTGTTGCGGTATGGCCGGTTCTTTTGGTTTTGAAAAAGAACATTACGAATTGTCAATGAATATTGGTGAAATGGTTTTATTTCCTGCAGTACGCAAACATCCTGAAACAGGCATCATTGCAGCACCCGGTACAAGTTGTCGCCATCAGATAAAAGACGGCACAGGAAAGATAGCATTGCATACAGTGGAGGTTTTATATGATGCACTGATAATATAACGCTATTTAGTTCTTTCTACACGGAAGTCATTAATGCCATTTTCGATCATCACTCTATTCATGATGAGATGAGCTGCATTAACAACATTATTATCAGGCAACACAGATGTTGCGCGAATAGTAGACAACATGTTTTTTATAAATGTAGCGTTACCGTATTGCCCCGCATTTCCAATTGTGAATGAACCCTTTCCTATATTATATCGATTGTTTATTAAAGCATAGTTTTGCCCGGATGCATTCATATCATACATATTTGCCGTCGGATCATTCCATGATAAATTTCCTAAGCAAAGAAATTGGGCCTTGCCTGCCTGATCTGAAAAGTGTATAGTTTTGCTCGCAATGTTATTGAAAATAATCTGGGCCAGTACAATTTTACCACTAAAACTATCAATAGTAATAAAGGGTGCCTTCACACTGTTTGTATTTGCGATCTTACCGCCATTCAAAATAAATTCCCCGCTATTTTTTAAAGAGAGAAATTGGGCTTTACTTCCATCTTCATACCAGGTATCATATATCAGTATCCGGCCATTTTTATCAACGCTATATGAATTATTATTACCCGCAGATTCGCCACCAAAAATCTTAAAAATAGTTGCAGTAGGCTTTGATCTTCCTATTACCTCTATAGATGTTCCACCTGTGCAATAATTATGTTGCAGATCTTCAAAACGAAAGCTTGTATTTTCAAATCCGTTTATAAAAATGTTAGTATTTACGCCATGATAAGTCAATAGCTGATCAGCGTATATTGAATTTCCTGATTTATCATTGTCGTACATCAAAATACCATCAGCCTTATTTGCACCAAATATTTTAATGTTACGTATAGTACATTTAGCAGGAGAAGCAATTTGGATAACAGGTTTATTGGAAGTGTCCTTCCAGTTTAATATCGATTGTAATCCATCGCCATTAATAATTAATGGAGCGGCTGATGGTATTTGCAATGATCCTGTAATGTTATAATTGCCATATTTAAAATGCAGGATGGCCTTTTTATTTTTTAGAGCAGCGCTGTTAATGATAGCCTGGATCGCGCTAACCGTCATTGTATTGGTTATTTCATAAACCGGATATTTTATTAACGGCGCAAAAGGTTTTGGATCCAAAGAAGGCAGTGCCGGCGCTTTAATTCCATACTTGCTATCAATATCGATTACTCTATCGTTGGTATCTGTTTGAACAATTTGTTTTGTTGCAGTAAATTGATTGCCGATCATTATTAAGTCTGAAGGAGAATTATCCCAGCTATCTTGTTGTTGTATTATATAATTTTTTTCTTCGTCAGGTGAAACAAAAGTATTATCCAAAAAAAGGACATTGCCTTTTGTGAACAGGTAAGTCATCATTACGTTCTTATCATTAATGATCAAATTATTCTGAATAGTTATCGGCGATGTGTTACTGAATTGACGTGCAACAATAAAAGCAGCCGAATTATAGGAAATATTATTTCTAAAAGAAAAATAATTAGAATTCCCTAATGAGATATCTGCCAGAATAGAATATTTAAAAATACTTCTGTAGACATGAAAGTTACCTGCGCCATTTTCAGGAAAATTATTAGCGACACCAGTATAGCATTTCTCAAAATAGCAATCCCATACCCACCAGTCTAATGCATTCCATCCTTGTAAAGAAATTCCTGCGGCAGAACAATTATAAAAACGGCAACGCCGGATACTAAATTCAGCATCCATATTATTTCCTGATTTCAACCCTGTTCCGATATTTTTAAAAATTTCATCGTAATGTGCTGTACCCGAATTGGCATATTTAACTTTTCTATCCCATTCGTGCGCTACTGCAACAGCGGCTTCATTATTTCCATCCCAGGTCAATCGTCCATATTCGCTATAAGAAACGCCATTCAATAAAAGCATTTTTCCATTGGACGAACCATCCCATTTAATAATAGTAGTTAATGGATCTTCTCCAATTATAGCAATACCGTTAACACTTTGCATTGTTAAGGTTGAAGTGATCCGATAAGTTCCTTTAGGAATGAATAATACGTTGGAATGTTTTCCATCACTCAGCTCATCCAAAGCTATCTGTATAGCTTTCGTATCATCCTGTATCCCGTCGCCCGCTGCATGATACACTTGCTTTAAATTCGTCCAGCTTGGGAACGCACCATAAAATTCCTCTGATTGAGCAGTAGTTATTTGAGGTAATAAATACAAAAGGGTAATAAAAAAAAGCAACCTGTTTTTCATATACTGGTATTTACAAAATGAAGATAATTATTTTGATAAATAAATAATGCTAAAGAGTAGTTATTATACTGAAACGCGATGGCAAAAGTTGAAGCAATAAAAATCCCATCTAAAAAGATGGGATCGAAATATTAAATATAAAATATCAATTATTCAATAACTACGCAACTGCTTTACCAACCAATGCTGCAGCTTCGCTCAATAAAATAGCGCTTTGTACTTTTAATCCGCTTTCATCAATTAGTTTTTTTGCCACATCAGCATTTGTTCCTTGTAAACGAACGATGATAGGAATGTTGATTGTACCAATTGATTGATAAGCATCAATAACGCCTTGTGCCACTCTATCGCAG
This sequence comes from Bacteroidota bacterium, assembly GCA_013288745.1. GTDB lineage: Bacteria > Bacteroidota > Bacteroidia > Chitinophagales > Chitinophagaceae > Ferruginibacter. Next base: position 29,480 of record JABDBG010000013.1, on the reverse strand, counting down.
CGAACGATACCACCAAAGATGTTGATCAATATCGCTTTTACTTTAGGATCTTTTAAGATGATGCGGAACCCTGCTTCAACAGTCGTTGCATTGGCAGTACCGCCCACATCCAAAAAGTTAGCAGGTTCTCCGCCACTTAATTTGATCATATCCATTGTTGCCATTGCCAAACCGGCACCGTTAACCATACAGCCCACGTTACCATCTAACTTAACAAAATTCAAATTGAATTTACCGGCTTCTACTTCGGTAGGATCTTCTTCACTGATATCTCTTAATGCAGCAACATCCGCATGGCGCGTTAATGAATTATCGTCAACATCCATTTTACAATCTACTGCAATTATTTTTTCATCGCTGGTTTTAAATAGCGGGTTAATTTCTAGCATGCTACAATCTAACCCAACGAATGCATTGTATAAATTCGTTACAAACTTTACGCAATTTTTAAATGCTTCTCCGCTCAATCCAAAATTGAAAGCTATTTTACGCGCCTGAAAAGCTAACAAGCCCCCCCCCCGGATGAACCCATTCTTTAAAAATTTTATCCGGCGTATCATGTGCAACGTCTTCAATGTTCATACCTCCTTCGGTGCTATACATGATCACGTTTTGTCCTTTTGTTCTGTCCATTAAAATAGACAGGTAATATTCTTTTACCGGATTAGGTCCATCATAATAAACATCCTGTGCTACTAAAATTTTGCTAACCAATTTACCTGCAGGTCCTGTTTGAATAGTAACCAAAGTGCCACCTAACAAATTTTCTGCAATTTGTTTAACCCCTTCTGCATTTTTTGCAACGGCTACGCCACGTTGTTCTTTACCAATGATATTTCCTTTACCACGTCCCCCCGCATGTATCTGAGCTTTCACCACAGCAAACTTGCTATTATATTGGGTGTGAATTTGTTTGTATGCATCTTCTGCTTCAGTAACGGTACTGCAAGCGATCCCTTCCTGAACCGGAACATTGTATTTCTTTAAAAGCTCTTTGGCTTGATATTCATGGAGATTCATTGATAAAAAATTTTGACGAAGATAAACAATTCGGCATATTTCTGATGTATGATATCGGATTTCTGATTTTTAGGGCGCTTATTAATTAAAACAGGTATTTCAGCAATCATATATCAGAAATCAGACATAATTTTAGCATTTTCGATTATAGATACTGCTTTTGGAAACCCTTATCTTTGAAGTTTAACCATAATAGTTAGTCAGTTTTATGATGACAAAAATCAATGAAGCGGTTGCCTTCATTCAAAATATTTACAAAGACGAACCTGTAGTTGGTATTGTGCTAGGCAGCGGACTGGGAAATTTTGCCAAAGAGATAACCGTTGAAAAAGAAATTCCTTATGGAGATATTCCACACTTTCCGGTTAGTACTGTTGAAGGTCATAGTGGTAAATTATTATTGGGAGAATTAAGCGGAAAAAAAATAGTGGCAATGGCCGGCCGTTTTCATTTTTATGAAGGCTATAATATGCAGGAAGTAGTTTTTCCGATCAGGGTGATGAAATTCTTAGGCATCAAAACATTATTGTTAAGCAACGCGGCGGGTGGCGTAAATCCTAAACTTCGTGTAGGTGATCTGATGATCGTTACAGATCATATCAGCCAGTTAACGGTAAATCCATTGATTGGAAAAAATTATAAAGAATTAGGAACAAGGTTTCCTGATATGACGGAGCCTTATAAAAAAGACCTTATCAATAAAGTAAAAAATATTGCAATAGCTAAAGGAATAAAATTACAGGAAGGTGTTTACCTGGGCGTAACCGGTCCAACTTTCGAGACCAAAGCTGAATATTTAATGATACAAGCAATGGGCGGAGACGCTGTAGGCATGAGCACTGTACCTGAAACCATTGCAGCAGTTCATATGGGCCTGGCAGTTTTTGCCATGAGCATAATAACGGACCTTGGGATAAGAGGTGATGATGAAACACCGATAACGCATGCAGAGGTATTGGCTGCGGCAAAAGAAGCAGAGCCTGCATTTAGTCATATTTTTAAAGAGCTCGTTGCTCAATTATAGAACAGTAATGAAGAAGATCATTCTTGGTTTAATTTTATTGTTGTGTTACCAGTTGTCTCAGGCACAGTTTGGGGGAGGGTTTGGTAGTAAACTCGGCGGTTTAGGTAGCGGCGGTTCACATTCATCATCGTCCGGCAGCACAGCGGGAAGTGATACTGCCGGCATAGGTTTTCAATCAAGAAGAGAATATGATGCAAAAGATTCTAATACGATCCGATACAAATACCTTGATTCTTCACGAAGCAATGCATTCGTTCGTCCTCCGTTGAATGATTTTTATCAATACTTTCCTGTTCCTGAAACAGAACAATATTTAGGCAATGTAGGTAATGCCGGCTATTCAATTATTTATTCTCCTTTAATGAAGATCGGCTGGGATGCAGGCTTTCATGCATTTGATGCCTACCGCTACTCATTAGAAGATACCAGGTTCTTTAAAACTGATAAGCCTATTACGCGGCTTGATTACGAGCTTGCTTCCGGCAAGGAACAGATAATAAGCGCTTTGCATACGCAGAATCCAAGACCTAATTTTAATTTCGGAATCGAGTACCGGCTGATCAGTGCTCCGGGATTTTTTCTTACACAAAACACCAACCATAACAACTTTCGTTTCGTTAGTACTTACCAGGGAAAAAGAAAAAGATATGCTGCTTCTTTGATCGTTATCAGCAATTCTATAAAGAGTTCTGAAAATGGTGGTGTAAGAAGTGATAGTTATTTATCTGATCCAAATTATTCAAAACGTTTTACCGTTCCTGTTAAACTGGGTGGTGATGCAGCTTTTGAACCTAGTCCTTTTCAAATATCGATAGCAACGGGTAATATTTATAAAGAGGTTACCGCTTTTCTTCGTCAGAGTTATGACTTTGGTAAAAAAGATTCTATCGCCATCAATGACTCAACTACCAATTATCTTTTTTATCCTAAGCTTCGTTTTCAGCACACATTCACTTTTAGCAGTTACACCTATAAATTTCAGGATGATGCAGTTGATGACAGCAACGTAGTTACTTATACTTCGTATCAGATCCCCATAAAACCAATAGATGATGTAACAAACTTTGCTGATACAGTATTGGTACAAGATAAATGGAGTGTTATCACAAATGATTTTTCTATTTTACAATTTCCCGATACCAAAAACCAGGCGCAGTTTCTTTCAGTAGGCGCAAGACTTGAGAATATTCATGGTAATTTTCTTTACCATGCTGCTACAAGTGACACAACAAGTAGCAGTTATTATAATGCTGTTTTACACGGAGAATACCGTAATAGAACAAGAAACAAATTATGGGATATTGCTGCCAAAGGTGAATTGTATTTAAACGGATTAAATAGCGGAGATTATAATGTATACGCCACTTTAGGCCGGTATTTAAATAAAACTTTGGGCAATATCAGGTTAACATTTAATAATATAAGTCGCACACCATCTTTCATTTATAATTCAGCTTCGGCTTTCAATTTTGGTAATGGCACACTAAATAAAAAAGAAAACATTACGATGATAAGTGCTACTGCTGAAAATCCTTTTGTGAATTTATCCGCAACGAACTACGTGATTGCAAACCTTCCTTATTTTAAAGATTATACCAAGCAAGGTCAATACACCACCATTTTTAATTTACTGCAATTAGACGCCTCAAAAAAAATAAAGCTAACTAAACACTGGAACTGGTATATCGATGTTGTATTACAACAAACAGATGGCGGTGCGCCGGTTAAAGTACCTTTATTATTTACAAGAAACAGGATAGCTTTTGAAGGTAATTTTTTCAAAAATCTTGATTTGAGTACTGGTCTTGATGTTAGGTATTATACAGCATATGATGCCTATAATTATTCTCCGGTAGTAGGGCAATTCATTACTCAACCCAATGCGCCAAGTCTTGTTAATAAGCCTGATGTTAGCGCCTTTTTACATATTCGTATCAAGTCATTTACCGCGTATGTTCGTGCGGAAAACCTTAATGCTGTTAATTTTGCGAATGGCTTCGATTTTACGAATAATAATTTTGCCGTACCCCATGCCTACGCCTATCCCGGCTTCATATTCAGACTTGGCATTTCCTGGAATTTTGTGAATTAATCATTAACAATTCACCATTAATAATTATTCTATCTTTGTGTTTCGGATGAAAAAAGTTATCGTAGCCATATTAGCAGTTTTGTACATGGGAATATCTTCGGGTATTGCTATGGATATCCATTATTGCATGGGTAAGGAAACTAGTGTGGAATTTTATGGCAAAGGACATAATGGCCAATGTGATAAATGTGGAATGAAAAACAAAAAAGGTTGTTGCGGGGAAGAACATAAATTTTACAAACTGGCAGATTCACATAAAAGTGTATCGAACGATATCAATCTTAGCAATACAATAATTGCTATATTAACTGCATTTTCTTTATATAATTATTGTTTACCTGTTAGTACTGTTATTACAACAGCAAATAATTATTCCCCGCCTGACTATGCAAGGCCCTCCTACTGCATACTCAATTCCGTTTTCAGAATATAGAAATTGATGTTTCTACATTCAATAACCATCGTTATTGATAACGTGCTATGCATGTAACAATTTTCTAATTCAAAAAATTATAACAATGAAAACAATTCTTGTAGCAATCGCTATATTTTTCACTTTAGGCACATCTGCCCAAGTAACAAAAGTTACCATACAAGCCACGGGCTTAACTTGTAGCATGTGCAGCAACTCTATTAATAAAGCTTTGAAAACCCTTGATTTTGTAGATAAAGTAGATGCCAATATTGAAAATTCAACATTCGATGTTTATTTCAAACCAAACACAAGCATTGATTTTGATAAACTAAAAAAGAAAGTTGAAGACGCAGGTTTTTTCGTGGCAGGTTTTACAGCAACTGTTCATTTTAATAATGTTGCTATTTCAAATAATGAGCATGTGGTTATCAACGGTACCATTTATCATTTTTTGAATGTAAAGGACCAAACATTAAATGGAGACGAAACAATCCATATCATCGATAAAGGATTTGTTACTGCAAAAGAATATAAAAAAAATGCAGCTTACACTACCATGGATTGTTATAGAACTGGCGTGGTGGGTAACTGCTGTACTAAAGAAGGATTGGTAAAAGGTGCGCGAATTTATCACGTAACGATCTAAGCAGGATCAATGATTTTTCTAACCTTAAAACAATCCAATGAAAAAAATATTTTTAGCGGTCCTGATATTTTCAGCGAGCAGATCATACGCTCAGGAATTATTTTTATTTACAGAACCTGCCAGTAATATGGCCAAGGGCAATGTGGGGGTTCGGCTTAATAATATGTTGATGGAAAATTCAGCCACATCCAATAATTATAAATATCATTTAATTCCCGAAGTGATGTTTGGCGTATCACGCAAAGTAATGATACACACAGATGTTTTTTTAAGCGACGAAACAAACCGTTTTACCGCAGAAGGGGCCAGTTTATATGCCAAGTATCGTTTCTTTAGTATTGACGGTATCCATAATCATTTTAGAATGGCAGCATTTGGTCGCTATAGCTTCAACAACGCTTCTATCCATGATGCCGCAATTAATTTGTACGGACATAATAGCGGTTATGAAGGCGGCATAGTTGCTACCAAGCTTATTCATAGGGTAGCCATTAACGTGAGTAGTACCATTTCACATGCGCTTGATAATGATGAGCATAAGTTCGTATATGGCGCTGAAAACAGAAATGCGGTAAGCTATACTTTATCTGTAGGAAAATTAATGTTACCGAAAGAGTATGTCGCCTATAAACAGACCAACTTAAACCTGATGCTGGAAGTACTGGGACAAACAAATTTGCAAACAGGTGATTCTTATTTGGATATAGCACCCGCGGCGCAAATAATCGTTGACAGTAAAATGCGGTTCGACATCGGGTACCGGTATGCTGTTGTTTCAACATTATATAGACAAGAAACACAAGGCTTTTTAATACGGTTGGAATATAATTTTTTTAATGTTTATTAAAACCACGCAATAATGAAAAAGTTTTTTCGTTTTATAGTATCATTATTCAGAAAGAAAAATTGTTGTGAATGAAAAATATATTGATGGCAACGATGTTTCTTTTAGTAGCTAACAGCATTATTGCGCAAGCAAATGTTGGCCAGACTGCTCCGGAAATTTCCTTACCCAATAGCACTGACAGTGCCATTAATTTATCCTCTTTTAAAAATAAAGTGGTGCTGATTGATTTTTGGGCGAGTTGGTGTACGCCTTGCAGACAATCTATTCCCAGAGTTGCCCGCCTATATAAAAAGTATAAGGATAAAGGATTTATAGTGTATGGTATTTCAATAGATGCCAATAAGAATGAATGGTTGACTGCTATCGATCATGATAAGATAACATACACGCAGGTAAACGACAAAACCGGATGGAATTCAGCAATAGCAACAAAATATAATGTAAATGCTATCCCTTCTACTTTTTTATTAGATAAGACAGGAAAGATAGTAGCCATTGATGCCGAAGGCGGACAACTGGAAAGAAAGATCAAAAAATTATTAAAGAAGGTATAGGTATAGGTCAAACTTCAAACAATAAAAAAAGCTGCCTCAAATTGAGACAGCTTTTTTTATTTATCAATTCAATATTATAATCCAAAAGCTTTTTTCACTTTTGAAACGTAATCTAATTTTTCCCAGGTAAATAATTCTACTTTCTTTACTACTATTTTTCCTTCAGGAGATTTAAAAGTTTTTGTAACCACTTCAGATTTACGGCCCATATGTCCGTAAGCAGCAGTTTCGCTATAGATCGGGTTACGCAATTTTAATCTTTGTTCGATAAAGTAAGGGCGCATATCGAAAACAGATTCAACGATCTTCGAAATTTGTCCGTCAGTCATTTTTACTTTAGCTGTACCATACGTATTTACGTTAATAGATGTTGGTTGAGCAACCCCGATAGCATAAGATACCTGCACCAAAATTTCACTGGCAACTCCTGCTGCAACTAAGTTTTTAGCGATATGGCGTGTTGCATAAGCAGCGGAACGATCAACCTTGCTTGGATCTTTACCACTAAAAGCCCCACCGCCATGTGCGCCTTTACCGCCGTATGTATCAACGATAATTTTACGACCCGTTAAACCGGTATCGCCATGAGGGCCGCCTATTACAAATTTACCTGTTGGGTTAATGTGGTATTTAATATCGTTGTTAAAAAGCTTCGCGTATTTTTTATACTTTGATTTTACTCTTGGTATTAAAATTTCAACGATATCTTTTTTAATTTTAGCTAACATTTTACCTTCTGCATCAAAATCATCATGTTGTGTTGATACAACGATGGCATCAATACGAACAGGAACATTCTTATCGTTATACTCTAACGTTACCTGGCTCTTAGCATCAGGACGTAAATACTTAATAGCTTTATTCTCTCTTCTTAAAGCTGCCAGTTCAATTAATATCTTATGAGCAAGATCAAGCGCCAAAGGCATGTAATCATCTGTTTCGTTAGTAGCATACCCAAACATCATACCCTGATCTCCCGCGCCTTGTTCTTCTTTTTTCTTTTTATCAACGCCTTGATTAATATCTGCAGACTGTTCATGAATAGCAGATAAAACGCCGCAACTATCTGCTTCAAACATATATTCACTTTTGGTGTATCCTATTTTGCGGATAACGCCTCTTGCAATTTCCTGTACATCTAAATACGCTTTACTTTTTACTTCGCCGGCTAATATAACTTGTCCGGTTGTAACTAAAGTTTCACAAGCAACTTTACTGTTGGCATCAAAAGCTAAAAAATTATCGATTAATGCATCGCTGATCTGGTCAGCTACTTTGTCAGGATGTCCTTCGCTCACTGACTCTGATGTAAATAAATAAGGCATATGGGTTTTAAATTTTGAGTGCAAAGATAAGTGTGTGAATTGTAACAACAAAGCTGGTATTAAAACTAAAAAGACAGGCAGCAATCCTTTTTAAAAAAGCGTCTTGAAATTTGGTGAAAAGACAGCAAAGTATCGAAAAAGATGAATGGATAGTGATCGCTTGATAAAAGAGCCATAGGTCCCTTCCAGAAAAAAAAGTTATAATTTCCTTAAAATTAATATCTTGCAGAGCAAAATTTAACGATTGTTAGCTTTTACCAATCCGCACCTATTTCAACCTTAAACAATAGACATAACAATTTCATTATAATAATTTCATTAACACAGTCGGACAACTTTTCGGCTAAACAGGTTTAAATCGTTTTGACGTATGAAAAAAACTACACTCTTAAATGGTACAGTTTCTTTACCACAAAATTTACTGAAAAAATTACTGCTGACTTGCTTCGCGATGGTAGCATTGCTTTACAGTTATGCAGCCAACATTTCTTCTAATGCCATTGTAGGGAACTGGAATGCTACTACATCTTGGGTCGGTGGCGTTGTTCCGGCGGCGGGCGATAATGTTACTATCGTAAGTGGTGCTAACATTACTGTTACTGCAGCAATTACGCAAACAGGTACGATAACGGTCAATTCAGGAGGAACATTAACACTAGGCGCTACTTTAACAAGTAACGGCAGTAGTGTTACAATAAACGGAGCGCTTGTCTGCGGAACAAATATATTGAATGGGTCTAGTAGTTTTACACTAGCAAGTGCAATAGCTGCCTCTATCCAAATTGGCGATCCTAATGGAATTACCAGTTCGGGCACTGCTTCAGGAAATATTCAAAATACAAGTGGTACACGTTCATTTGGACAAAATGCTACCTACATTTATAATGGTACCGTTAACCAGGTTACAGGTAATGGATTGCCTTTAACTATTGAAAACCTAACGATCAATAATACCGGTGCAGCAGGCAACAATATCGTTTCTTTAACTACCAATAATACTACCATAATCGGCGGTAATGGCGGTACGCCGGGAGGTCTATTGACCCTACAGGCCGGTATTTTCAAAATAGGGACGGGTAATAATATAAATTTCAATAATAACTCTAGCACAAACGGTCTTGTTAATAATGGAGGTAATCTCGCAACAACAGGGGCGCTTGGTTCTGACGGTGGTACGGTAATAGTATTACCTGGAAGTGGAGCAAATTTTAATATTACAGGAGCCGGAACAACTAATTTTTTCAATTTACAAATAGGTTCAGGGCCAGGCAACGGTAATAGACACGTTGTACAAGCCACTGCTTCATCAGTAATTATCGATGGCACATTAACAATACAAGATCAGCAAGCCCAATGGCAAACGAATGCTCCTATTTACGGTTTAAATTCTACATTAGCTTTAACTTCAAATGGACAAACATTTGAGCTTCAACCAAATGGTAGTGCCAATCAACAAGAATGGCTTCCATTAGCATCTGGGACAATTGGAGTTACTCCCGGTTATCCAAATAACGTAACTCTTACAAATATTGGTACATCACAAGGTGGTTTTAATAACGGTAACGGATGGGTTACTACCACTAACTGGGCTATCAACGGCGTACTTACTCTAGGTGATAACGTGACCAACGCACAAGTTGATTTTGGTGGTGCTGCCAGCCTTACTACCGGTGGCTTCGTATTGAATACAGGTTCAAGATTTACTGCTCCGAAAACTACGATGAATGTAAATGGTAGCTGGACAGATAATCAGGCCGTAGTAGGAACTACTCAAGGCTTTTTTATTAATGCTACTTCAACAGTAAACTTTGGCGGTAACGGTACTTGTGCTACGCCAAACACCATACAAGCACCAACTGCAGCGGGTGAAACCTTTTATAATCTATCAGTTGCTAATGGCGCCTATGTAAAATTGAACAGCCCTGTTGTTGTAAATAATTTCCTAACATTAACATCAGGTATTTTTTCGACATCAGCAACGGATTTTCTTAGAGTTATCAATCCTTCCACAGCTGCGATCACGGGCGGATCAAGCAATACATACATTGATGGTCCACTTACCTGGGCTGTACCTGCAACAGCTGGCATATTTAGTTTTCCTGTTGGTTCAAGTGCCGGTTGTGTACAAGATTACCTTCCTTTCAGTTTAAATAAAGCAGCAGGAGCAAGTGGAGCAAGCGTAGCTGTGCAGGCTTTTGCTACAGGATCTGGTGGCGTAGTAGATGCGACTATGTCTGCACTTAGTACTACAGAATACTGGTCATTAAATACATCTGCTCCTTTGGGTGCGGGAACAATAATAGCATCTGTATCAAGACCAGCCCCTATTGCTCCATTAGCATACATCGCTCAAAGCTCTACTACATCTAACGGAGTGTACACTTCTTTAGCTGGTACTGCATTTGCAACAGGCGTTACTAATTCAAACCCAATTGCCGTAGGTTCTCCTTTATTCTATACATTAGGAAGTCCGCCAATAGTATCTACACTGTCAGCGACATCAATTACAACAACTGGTGCTACTTTGAATGGAGCGTTCAATACACAAAGTGTATCAAGAACAACAAGCTTTAATTATGGACTTACTGCAGCCTATGGTTCATCTATTAATTCAATCCATACACCGATAAACAGTAGCACAGGTGTATTAGATTCTGCAGTTATAACTGGCCTTACAAATAATACTTTATATCATTACATAGCCACAGACGTGGCCAATAGTGGTACCGATGTTACTTTTATAACAGCGCCAATTGCTCCAACTATCGGATCTCCTTCAGCGCCTACAGGTCATGGATTTACAGGTAGTTTTTCTGCTCCTGGAATAGGCCCTGCTCCTTATACATATACGGTTGAAGTATCTACTGATCCTACGTTTGCTACTGGTGATAGCACATACTCGGGCATTTCGTCAGCAGCTACATCATATACATTTACAACATTGGCAGGTGCTACTACTTATTATTACAGAGTTCAGGCTGTAAACGCTACTGCAAGCTCTGCATGGTCTGCTACAAGCACTGCAATAACAACAAGCTTATCCCCTACACCAAACACCTGTTCCACTGGTAGTGGTTCAACTACTTCTACAGGTGCCATAACAAATACATCCACGTTACCTGTTATTGATGGAGTACCTGATGCCGTATGGTCTGGTGTACCTGCTAACAATATAACTAACCTGAGCGCAGGCTCTCTAACACCAGATAATTCACAAACCTGGAAAGCGATGTGGACCACTGATAGTTTGTATTTCCTAATACAAGTAACAGATGCTACGCTTATCTCACAAAATACAGGACTTCCTAACAGTACTCCAGTTGCAGGCGCAACCCCGGGGACAAGTGGTAATTACTATGATTTTGATGGAGTAGAAATAACACTTGATCCGGATTATAGTCATGGCAGTAGTTATGATGGTGTGAATGATGTTCAATTTCGTTTCAATCTGGGCGCATTAACACCAAGCGGACAATCTTCAGGTAGTGCCACCCAGTTCTCCGGTACTCTTTTCCAAAGAGTTGCTCCTCGCATTGATTATAAAGTAATAGTAGTTCCAGGTGGATATAACGTGGAAGTAGCAATACCTTGGGGTAAAAATGGCGCTAACCCCGGAATTGATTCTATTCCTGGAGGATATGGCGTAGTTGCTGCTAACAAAAATATCGGTCTTGAAGTACAGGTGAATGATGCTGATAATACAGGTGGGCGTAATGCACAATATTCATGGTTCAATAATAGCCCGGATCCATATCAAAATCCAAGCACATTTGCTGAAGCAACTTTAACAACTTGTACCAATCCTCCGATTGTAGTGTTACCAACTGTAACCAATATCACAACTACGGGCGCAACCTTAGGTGCAACTGTAGCATCAAGTGGTGATGCTCCTTTAACAAGCAGAGGTACTGCCTATACAGCTGCGCCTGATGCTTCTGCTACAGGTAATCCTTTAGCAGAAGGCGGCACAGGAATATCAGCATATTCTGGTCCTGCACGTACAGGACTTACGCCTCAAACGAAATACTATTATTTAGGCTATGCCAATAACGCTAATAACGAAACAGGTGTTAGTACTGTTGATAGCTTCTATACATTATCTGCATTACCAACAACACAGCCAACATTAACTGCTGCCGGTTGTGCTGCAGTAATATTAAACTGGAACGCGGTTGCATTCCCGCCAGTTGGACAAGCAACACAAACAGGCTATCTTATCCTACGTTCAGTGTCACCTACTGTTCCAACGACAACTGGTATCACAACAAGAGTAGCAACAACACAAAGCATGCTTCCTGCTGGTGATACTTTAATTGCGACAATACCAAGCGGTGCAACACTTACTTATACAGACGCAACTGCACATGTAGGTGTTACTTATAATTATATTTTAGTTCCGTTTACATGGGATGGCGTTACTGCTGATTCTACTTATAATTATTTTGTTACTGCACCATCGGGTGTTTCAGCAACTCCTAATAACTTACCGGCTCCAACTGCCGTGGAAGGTACATCGCCTACTTGTGCTGTACCATTCGGAACTATTGTTATTACTCCGATAGCCGGTCAGACTTATAGCATTGATGGTACTAATTATTTCCCATTTAATGATCCAACATTTACAGGTCTGGCACCTAATACTTATCAGGTTACTGCAAAAAGTGCAGGAGGTTGTATATCATTACCAACACCTGTAATAATTGATCCGGTACCTGGTGCACCTGCGGCGCCAACAGCCTCAGCAATACAAGCAACTTGTACGGTATCAACTGGATCGATCACAATAACTGCTATTGCAGGATTAACTTATAGTGTAGACGGTACTAATTATTTCACTTATCCAAATGCTGCGTTTACTAATCTTCCTGCAAATACTACGTATCAGGTTACTGCAGAAAATGCCAGCCTTTGTGTATCACCTCCTACACCGGTTACAATCAATCCGGTGCCTACAACATTGGCTAGTCCTACAGTTATAGCAACACAGCCTACTTGTACAGTTTCAACAGGACAAATTGATGTAACAAGTCCAACAGGTGTACAATATACTTTTGATGGTGGTACTACTTACGGACCATCTGCTACAGATGCAGGTGTACCTGCTAATGCTACTTATCAGGTAGGTGCAAAAGATGGTACCTGCGTATCAGCATTTGTTCCAACTACAATCAATCCAATACCTACAACATTGGCTAGTCCGACAGTTGTAGCAACACAACCTACTTGTACAGTTTCAACAGGACAAATTGATATAACAAGTCCAACAGGTGTACAGTATACTTTTGATGGTGGTACTACTTACGGACCATCTGCTACAGATGCAGGTGTAGCTGCTAATGCTACTTATCAGGTAGGTGCAAAAGATGGTACCTGCGTATCAGCATTTGTTCCAACTACAATTAACCCTATCCCTACAACAATGGCTACTCCTACTGCTGTAGGAACACAACCTACTTGTACGGTTTCAACAGGACAAATCGATGTAACCAATCCAACTTCAGGTGTAACATATAGTTTTGATGGCGGTACTACTTACGGACCTTCTGCAACTGATCCGGGTGTACCTGCTAATGCTACTTATCAGGTTGGCGTAGAAAATGGTACTTGTGTATCAGCATTTGTTCCGATTACGATTAATGCTGTGCCAACAACAATGCCTAACCCAACAGTTGTAGCAACACAACCAAGTTGTACAACTCCAAATGGAGAAATAGATGTAACCAGCCCAACAGGCGTACAATATAGTTTTGATGGTGGTACTACTTACGGGTCTTCTTCAACAAGTACCGTAGCTGCTAATCAATCTTATTCTGTAGGTGTTGAAAACGGAACTTGTATTTCAGGATTTGTTCCGGTTACGATAGATACAATACCTACTGTTCCGATTGTTACTATCACAAGTAATTATGATACGGCATCTATAATCAATGCCGGTACTAAAATAACATTGACAGGCAATACTGATGTAACCGGTACATATGACTGGACCGTAACACCATCTGGCAGTGTAGATGACCCCAATAATTTAGTTACTACTGCAACACCTGAACTTACAAGTGTTTATACTTTAACTGTTACAGGCCCTCAGGCGGGTTGTGTAGGTTCTGCTCAAAAAACAGTTACAGTAAATCAGGGATGTATCATTGTTATTCCTAATGCCTTTACACCAAATGGTGATGGTTTTAATGATATCTGGATAATCAAGGGCCTTAATGGTGGTTGTTATTCAAGTGTAACGGTAGATGTTTACAATCGTTGGGGTAGTTTAGTTTATCATTCTGATAATTATGATAACTCCTGGAACGGTGAATACCAAGGCCATCCGGTACCGGATGCTACTTACTATTATGCAGTTAGAGCAAATGATCCTGCTGCAAATACTTTCAGAGAATTTAAAGGAAGCGTAACAATACTTAGATAAAATTCGATAAGGGTAATTACTGCAAAAAGTAATTACCCTTATTAATCAAACATGAAATATTAAGTCTTTATAATAAAAATAAATATTATGCGAATTAAATTACTACTTTCTGTTTTGTTCTTTTGCTTCTTTGCAATGGTTGCAAAAGCACAACAGATATTTGAGATCAGCCAATACATTCAGCATAGCTTTTTGTATAACCCTGCTGCTGCAGGTGCTGGTGACGAACCATCAATTGGTGGTATTTACAGATCTCAATGGTCTGGCATTGATGGCGGACCAAAAACTGTTTTATTGTTTGGAGATAAGTATTTCGAAAAACAAAAAGTAGGTGTTGGTGCAACATTATATAATGATGCAACAGGTCCAACAAGTCGCACAGGCGGACAGGTTGCCTTATCGTACAGCATTGATTTTCAAAACGGCAAACGTTTGATGTTTGGTTTAGCAGGACGTATATTGCAATTCAGTGTTGACAAAAGTAAGATCAGTGAATCACTTGGTAACAATGATCCATTGTTAGCTAGCTCTGGTAATAAAATTACCGGTGATGCTGATGCAGGTATTTACTATAAATCTCCTACCTTAAATGCAGGTATTTGTGCTGATCAGTTGATCCAATCAAAATTGAATTTAATCGACGGATCAAAAACTCCCGGTAAATTATACAGTCATTATTATCTAACTGCAGATTATCACATCAAAGTTGATGAAAGTAGTGTATTGATACCAAATGTGCTTTTTCAATATTTGCCGAATGCCCCAATGGAATTTTTGGGTGGTATGAGATTAGAATATGCTGATCTTATCTGGATAGGATTTAGTTATCACTCTCAACAAAGCTTTACTGCTTTCGCAGGCTTTAAGGTTGAACATACATTAGCTATCGGGTATGCATATGAATTGTATAATACACCTATTAGTTTGTTTGACGGCGGTGGTGGTGCATCGAATGAGTTGATGTTGAAATATTTCTTTCATCCAAAACCTCCTTCTGTAAAAGCAATAGATCCTCTATAAAATATAAAATTCGCAAATAAAAAAGGATGACTCTTATCGAATCATCCTTTTTTTATTTTATGTTTTTTGTCTGGATCGGGATTCGTCGGAATAATAGATTATCAGGAATAAAAATCCATTAATCCTTAAATCCGACGAATCCCGATTCAGACAATATTCTAGCTATACATTTTACCCGGATAAGTATCTAATGCCTTCTCCAAACAATCCATTGCTTTATTAATATCTGCTGTATTTAATACATAGGCTAAACGCACTTCTTTTATTCCTAATCCGAATGAACTGTAAAAACCTGTACCCGGCGCCAGCATTACCGTCTGATCATTGAAAGAAAAATCTTCTAACAACCACTGGCAAAATTTATCAGAATCATCAATAGGCAATTTCGCAATTACATAAAATGCACCGCCCGGATTCGGACAATAAACACCCGGTATGGCATTCAATCTTTTTACGATCGTATCTCTTCTTAATTTGTATTCCGCTTTTGTCTCTTCAAAATAATTTTCGGGCAGATCAATAGCTGCTTCACCTAAAATTTGCCCGAAACCGGGAGGACTTAATCTTGCCTGTGCAAATTTCATTACCGTGCTTAGTATAGCTGTATTTTTTGTAATTAATGCGCCGATCCTTGCTCCACAGGCACTGTAGCGTTTGCTGATCGTATCTATCAAAACAATATTATCATCAACGTTCGTTAAATGCATCGCACTGTAATGATCTCCATCATAACAAAATTCACTGTACGCTTCATCAGAAAATAAATAAAGGTTATGTTTTACGATCAAACGCTTTAAAGATTCCATTTCTTCTTTTCCATACAAATAACCCGTTGGATTATTTGGGTTACAAATAAGAATTGCTTTGGTATTGGGCGTGATCGCTTTTTCAAACGCTTCGATCGGTGGCAATGCAAAACCGGTATCGATATGAGAAGTAACAGGTATAACTTTTACACCTGATTCTACAGCATACCCTTCGTAACAAGCATAAAAAGGTTCAGGAATAATTACTTCGTCTGTTGGATCAAGACAAGCCATGAAAGCGAACAAAATGGCTTCGCTTGCTCCCGTTGTAACAACGATCTGATCCGTATTGACATGAATATTCTGCTTGCCATAATATTGCACTAATTTTTTGCGGTAACTTTCATTACCGGCGCTATGGCTATATTCCAAAACTCTCAATGTATTTTTACGAACAGCCTCCATGGCTTGCACGGGTGTGGCAATATCCGGTTGCCCTATATTAAGGTGGTATACTTTTGTCCCTTTTGACTTAGCCGCATCTGAAAATGGCACTAATTTACGTATCGGGGAAGATGGCATCTGCTTTCCACGATTGCTGATTGATAACATAGGGCGCAAAGATAATAAATTGCAGTATGATTTATCAGCGTTTTAGCTAATTAACCTGTTCAATTATTTTGAAATTATCGCCATCAAACAGGCCCAGGTCGCTCAGTTTTAAATGAGGAATTACCAATAGGGCCATAAATGACAGTGTCATAAACGGCGAAGCCAGGGTTGAACCCAACTCTTCCTTTACCATTTTATCGATCGCGGTATAAGAAGCTGCTACTTTATAGCCGTCATTATTGCTCATTAAGCCTGCCACCGGCAATCCCACAACTAATTCAGCTGACCGGCTCACAGCACTTACGCCGCCTTGTTCTTTAATAACAAGATTGACTGCTTTACAAATACTTTCATCATCAACACCAACAGCAATAATATTATGACTATCATGAGCTACCGTTGATGCAATTGCACCTTGTTTCAATCCAAAGTTTTTTACGAATGCTTTTGCAATAGGCGCATTTTTATACCGGTTTACAACAACGATCTTCAAAATATCATTTGCGATATCAGGTATGATTTCATTATCAATAATTTTTGGTTGTATACTTAGTTTATTTGTGATCAATTGTCCATCCATAGCTTCGATAACATCGATCGAAGAACCGTTTGCCACTACTATAAAATCAGCAGCAATTTTTTCACCACAACTAAATTGATTAATAATTTTTGCTGGTTTGCTAACGATCAATGATTTCCCATTCGCTGCAACTAATTCACCGTTGATATATGTTTGGATAATTTTAAAGTTTGTGAGATCTTCTGCTACAATAAAATCAGCGGCATCACCTACTCTTAGCAAACCAACGCCTGTATTGTAATGCATAACAGGATTGACACAGGCAGACTGTAAAACTTTAAACAGGTCAATCCCTTTTGCAATCGCTCTTGCACATAATTGATTGATATGCCCTTCAACTAAACTATCCGGATGTTTGTCATCACTACAGAACATCATCATTTCATAATGCTCATGCACCAGATCAATTAATGCATCGAAATTTTTTGCAGCACTGCCTTCCCGAATTAAAATTTTCATGCCATATTTTAATTTGTCCAGTGCTTCATCTGCAGTAAAACATTCATGATCTGTGCTTATGCCTGCATCGATATATTTTTTTGCCTGCTCTCCCCGCAACCCCGGCGCATGTCCATCGACAGGCTTATTGTATTTTTTTGCAGATGCGATCTTTTGTAACACTTCTTTATCACCAAATAAAACACCGGGGAAATTCATCATCTCACTCAAATATTTTATTTCTTCTTTTTGCAATAGCTGATCAACAGCAGCAGCATTTAGTGACGCGCCGGCCGTTTCAAATATTGTTGCGGGCACACAACTCGGCGCTCCAAAATTAAATTTGAAAGGAACTGTTTTCCCATTCTCGATCATAAATGTTACACCTTCCATTCCGCAAACATTAGCAATTTCATGTGGATCGCTGATAGTGCTAACAGTGCCATGAACGACGGCTAATTTGGCAAATTCACTTGGCACCAACATAGAGCTTTCGATATGGACATGTGCGTCTGTAAAACCCGGAAGAATAAAGGGTTGATCATTTTTTACCGGCGTTCCGGATCCTTTGATAGCAGCTATTTTACCGTCTTTCACCTCAATTTCTCCGTAAAAAATACCCTTATTAAAAATATCTACTATATTTCCTGTAATCTTTTGAATCATAGTTGCAGCTTTAGGCCATTTGAAGATACTTTATAAAAGGAAACCAGAAATAATATTTATGGCATAAATTTGAGGACGATTGTTATATTAAAAAATAATAAAATGAAAAATTTAATTCCTTTAGGATTGCTCGTGATGTTCCTGATCTCCGTGCAATTTTCCTCTGCCCAAACCGTTGACGATGTTATTGCAAAATATGTAAGCGCCCGCGGTGGTAAGGCCAAATTATTATCAGTACAAACATTGTACATGGAAGGCATCAGGCAAATGATGGGGACCGACCATATTGTAAAAGTCAGCAAAGTTCAAAACAAATTAAGCAGGATAGATTTTGAGGTAGGAACACAAAATGGCTTCAATTTAGTTACACCAACTGAAGGATGGTTCTATATTCCGTTTCGTTCTCCGAATCCCTTTCCAATGCAGGCCGATGTAGTAGCCGGGCAGCAGACTGATCTTGACATTGCGGGGCCGCTGGTGGATTACGCCGCTAAGGGACATAAGGCTGAATTAATTGGTAAAGACACAGCAAATGGCGGCGACTCTTGTTATAAAATAAAATTGACTGCCAATAACGGCAAGATTATTTTTTATTGGATAGCTATTAAATCAAATTTATTGGTGGAGTCTGCAACAACCAGCGGTAATATGTTTGGCAGCGCCAGTAAAAAAGATCCGAACGCTCCCATTTATACATTGTACAAAGATTATGCTGCTGTTGATGGAATACAATTTCCTCATACCATTATAATAAAAACTACCAGTGGTGAAAATGGCGGCGGAGGTTCAACAACATTTGATAAAATGCAGGTAAACGGCCCCATCGATACTTTGCTGTATAAACATATACCAATAGTTACACCTGCTGAGTAATGGTATATCGTTCAGGTGAGTGACACAACGATGCTGCTATGAAAAACAGCTGTCGATATCAGAAAAATATTACTAAAACACCGTTTTAGGCCCATTCAAGCACTGAATGGGCTTTTTTTTTACTCTAATCCTTCGTATATTTGTATCCTCTTTTTTAAAATTAAAATCAACCTTAACACATGAGTACAGTAAAAGTTGCCATCAACGGTTTTGGTCGCATCGGCCGTTTAGTATTTCGTCAGATTTACAATATGAAAGGCATTGAAGTAGTAGCAATTAATGATCTTACAAGTCCTGCAGTATTAGCACACTTGTTAAAATATGATAGCGCACAAGGTCGTTTCGACCAAAAAGTAACTTCAACTGATAGCTCGATCGTTGTTGACGGTCATGAAGTTAAAATTTACGCACAAAGAGATCCTTCTCAAATTCCTTGGGGGGCACACAATGTTGATGTAGTTATTGAAAGCACTGGCTTCTTTACTGATAAAGATACTGCTGCTAAACACATCACTGCTGGTGCTAAAAAAGTAATTATCTCTGCTCCGGCAACAGGTGATCTAAAAACCGTTGTATTTAATGTTAACCACGAAATTTTAGATGGTACTGAAACGATCATTAGCTGTGCAAGTTGCACAACTAACTGTTTGGCTCCAATGGCTAAAGTTTTAAATGATAAATATGGTATCGTTCAAGGTATCATGACAACCATCCACGCTTACACGAACGATCAGAATACGTTGGATGCACCGCATCCAAAAGGTGACTTACGCCGTGCAAGAGCTGCTGCGGCTAACATCGTTCCTAACTCAACGGGTGCTGCTAAAGCAATTGGTTTAGTATTACCTGAATTGAAAGGAAAATTAGATGGTAGTGCACAACGCGTTCCAACAATTACGGGTTCATTAACTGAATTAGTAAGTGTATTAAGCAAAACAGTAACTGTTGAAGAAATCAATGCAGCTATGAAAGCAGCAAGCAACGAAAGTTTCGGTTACAACGAAGACGAGATCGTTAGCACTGATATTATCGGTAGCACATTCGGTTCTTTATTTGATGCAACACAAACTAAAGTATTAACTGTTGGCGATAAGCAATTGGTTAAAACTGTTAGCTGGTACGATAATGAAAATAGCTATGTATCTCAATTGGTACGTACTGTTCATTATTTTGCAGGAAAAATTTAATAATAATCAATGCAATCATATTAACCGCAAATAAGTTTTCTTGTTTGCGGTTTTTTTGTTGTCTATTTTAGCGTAAATTTTAAAAGAATAAAAGATAATACCTATCACCATGAGCAAATTCGCAAACCACAACTTTAAAGGCCAGAAAGCCCTTATCCGCGTAGATTTCAACGTTCCGTTAGATGACACATTTCATATTACGGATGATACAAGAATGACGGCAGCTATACCTACTATTAAAAAAGTATTAGCTGATGGCGGCAGTGTTATTTTAATGAGCCATTTCGGTAGACCAAAAGACGGGCCTACAGATAAATATTCTTTACATCATTTAGTACCTCACCTATCAAAATTATTGGGTACGCCTGTTTTGTTTGCTGATGATTGTATCGGCGAACAGGCTGTAAAAAAATCAGCTGCATTATTACCAGGACATGTTTTGTTATTAGAAAATCTTCGTTTCCACAAAGAAGAAGAAAAAGGTGATGAAGCATTTGCAGAAAAATTAAGCAAGCTGGGTGATGTATATGTGAACGATGCTTTTGGTACAGCGCATAGAGCGCATGCTTCAACAGCGATCATTGCAAAATTCTTTGCAGCTGATAAAAAAATGTTCGGTTTGTTAATGGAAGGTGAAGTAACAAGTGCAGAAAAAGTTTTGCATGGTGCTGAAAGTCCGTTCACTGCTATCATTGGCGGCGCTAAGGTTTCAGACAAAATATTAATCATCGAAAATTTATTGCAAAGAGCTAACAACATTATCATCGGTGGTGGTATGGCGTACACTTTTTTAAAAGCACAAGGCAATGAAATAGGAAGCAGCCTTTGCGAATTAGATAAATTAGATTTGGCAAATGATATCCTTGCGAAAGCAAAAGCAAAAGGCGTAAAGATCTGGTTACCGGAAGATAGCGTAGTAGCAGATGAATTTGCAGCAGATGCCAACACCAAAATAGTTGACAATAACAATATCGAGAAAGGCTGGATGGGACTAGACATAGGCACAAAAGCTGTAACAGCTTTCAGTGATGTAATTAAAAACAGCAAAACCATTTTATGGAACGGTCCGATGGGTGTGTTTGAAATGGAAAAATTCCAGAACGGTACAAAATCAATTGCATTATCTGTAGCAGCAGCAACCGCTAAAGGTGCATTTAGCCTTGTTGGCGGTGGCGATAGCGTAGCAGCAGTAAACCAGTTTCACTTAGCTGATAAAGTTAGCTATGTATCAACAGGCGGTGGCGCTATGTTAGAATACTTTGAAGGCAAAACATTGCCGGGTATCGCAGCGCTTAAATAAGTTGCTATATTATTTTTACATAAAATGTCACAGTTCTGCTGTGACATTTTTATTTGGCTCTATTTGAGAATAAGCAATTTTGTCAGGATTGCATGGCAAACGGACAAGGGCACTTTATTTGATGTTAGTAAAAGCATTATATTTAATCTTCTAAACAATACATACAATGAAAAATCCAGTATTATGGGTCATATTAGGCCTAGTAGTTATCGTTTTATTTTGGGGTTGCAGTGGCTATAACGGTTTAGTTAGTCAGGACCAAAATGTAAAAAAAGCATGGAACGACGTACAGGCTGAATATCAAAACCGTTCGGACCTTGTAGGCAATTTAGTAAATACGGTGAAAGGTGCAGCTAATTTCGAACAAAAAACATTGACCGACGTTGTTGAAGCAAGAGCAAAAGCAACCAGTGTGAATATTGATGCTAATAATCTTACCCCTGATAAAGTAGCACAGTTCCAAGCTGCACAAGGACAATTAAGTGGTTCATTAAGCCGCTTATTAGCAACGGTAGAAAACTATCCAACTTTAAAAGCAACAGACAATTTTAAACAATTACAAAGTTCTTTGGAATCGATAGAAAATAATATCAAGACTTCCAGGAAAACCTTTAATGATGCGGTACAAAACTATAATATTCAGGTAAGGTCATTCCCTACTAATATTATTGCAGGTTTTGCAGGCTATCATGAAAAAGAAGGATTCAAAGCAGATGAAGGTGCAGATAAAGCTCCTACAGTTAATTTTAACTAAGGATAAATATGAAGCGTAGCGGTTATATAATTATAGGCATTATTGCCGTGATAGTCATTTACTTTGTTGTGGCATATAACTCACTTGTTAAAAAAGATGAGACAGTAAAGAACACATGGAACGAAGTACAGAATGCTTACCAAAGAAGAATGGATCTTGTTCCAAGTTTAGTGAATGTTGTAAAAGGCCTAACGAACTATGAGCAAACGACTTTAGTAGATGTAACAACAGCAAGGTCAAAAGCTGCTTCGGTAGATGTTAGTAATATTTCTGCTACTGCTTATAATCAACAAGCTGCTGCGCAGGATGCATTGGCTGCTTCTTCTAACAGGTTGCTGGTATCTATTGAAAGATATCCCGACCTAAAAGGAACAGATGCTTTCAGGGGATTACAAGTGCAATTAGAAGGAACGGAAAGAAGGATAAAATTCGCGCGCAAAGATTTCAATGCAGCGATAGCAGATTATACGAGTAGCGTAAGAAGTTTTCCTACCAATATTGTTGCAGGTATAACAGGCTTTCAGCCAAAAGATGGTTTTCAGGCTGATGCCGGCACAGATAAATCTGTAGAAATAAAATTTTAATAATTATGGGCCTATTTCCTCTTTTTAAAAAGAAAGCTTTTTTTTCTGACGAAGAACAGAAATTAATTGTAGATGCAATTACTGCAGCAGAAAAAGAAACAAGCGGAGAAGTAAGAATTTTTGTTGAAAGCAAAAATCCTTTTATGGATCCGTTAGATAGGGCCAAAGAAATATTTGCTAAATTAAACATGCAAAAAACAAAGCACCGCAATGCGGTGCTTTTGTATATCGCTACCGATCACAAACAGCTGGCGCTTTTTGCTGATGAAGCTGTTTATACCACATTAGGAAAAAGCTACTGGGATACTGCCGTAAAAAATATGATCACGCATTTTGCAGGAAACAATATTGTTACAGGCGTTGAACAATGCATTAAAGAGATCGGACAAACACTCAAACAAAAATTTCCTTTTGATCCTTCCGAAGATTCGAATGAATTATCAAACGATATCGTTTTCGGAAAATAAGCTTTTATAATACGCTAATAAATATTTACACTTAGTTAATGAAAAAATTCCTCTCCATATTTTTATCGCTTTTTATTAGTGTAGTAGTATTTGCACAAACAAGTTTTGATGCCAATGCTTTATTAAAAGGCCCAACAGGAACTCCTGCACTTGTAAACGATTATGCCAATATCTTAACAGCAGATCAAAAGCAGGCAATTGAAAATAAACTCGATGCTTTTGATGATAGTACGTCTACCCAAATAGCTGTTGTGATTGTGCCCAATGTTGGCGAAAATGATATAACAGACTTCACTGTAAATTTAGGAAAAGCATGGGGAGTTGGTGGAAAGACAAACAACAACGGTGTAGTATTACTCATCAGCATAGATGATCATAAATTAAGCATTGCACCGGGTTATGGTTTGGAAGGTGCTCTACCCGATGTTACTTGTAGTCAGATCATCGACCAGGTAATTGTACCTCAATTTAAAGGGAAAGATTATTATCGTGGCATCGATGATGGTACTAATGCGATCATACAGGCAACGCAAGGAGTTTATAAAGCACCTGCAGGTTATCATGCAGATGGCGGAAGCGGCATCTCTATCTTCAAAATAATTTTCTTCATTATCATCATCATTATTTTCTTAGCAGCACGCGGCGGAGGTGGCGGTGGATTCTTAGGTGGCTTATTGTTAGGCAATGCTTTAGGTGGAGGCTTTGGTGGTGGCCGGGGTGGCGATTCCGGTGGTGGTGGATTCGGCGGCTTTGGGGGCGGAGGATTTGGTGGTGGCGGAGCCAGCGGTAGTTGGTAATACGTCGCGATAGATTCTTATCTTTATCCCGCTTTAGATTCTATATTTGCAAACTAAAATTATCCAGGCCTCGTAGTACAATGGATAGTATAAGAGTTTCCGAAGCTCCAGATCCAAGTTCGATTCTTGGCGAGGCCACCAGTTAAAAAATCTATACTTCTACAAACGTCCCCTTAAACTTAAAAAACACAGTAGAAGTGTTCAGTAATTGCGCATCGATCATGATCTTTCCTTCTTCAGGAATACTAAACTTATAATCCAGCTGGATCGTTTTGTTCTCACGCGGATCAATGATCGTTAAAAATTTAATATTGTGGGCAATTGCCAAATTGGTTTCTTTTCCAATTACGCTTTCCATTACTTCTTTTACCATCTGCATCATGCAAACGCCGGGCACAATTGGGTGTTGCGGAAAATGCCCTTCAAATATTTTATGCGCTGCATTTAATTCGATGGTTGTCTTTACCGTATTACCTTCTGTCTGCGGAGCAGTAAAGGAAAAAAAATCGTTTTGTAACATTATCTTTCTATTCGTTTTAAACCAATATTAAATTTAAAGTTCTGGTGTGAGATACCGATCGTATCAGGAACTCCATCAATATAATTTTCCATGATCGCTTTCACTACGGGTTTTCTTTTTGAGGAGATTTCCATTCCTACCAACTTTGTTCCTGCATTGTTAGTGATATAAGTATAATAACCTTTTGTCTGTTTAAATATATAATAAGTAAGCGAATCGTTTTTACGAATCGATACTTTATTTGAATCCAGGCCACGCATTAAGATCAAATCAAAATCTTTACGCAATGTTTTTATTACCGGCTTTCTATTCATCTGTTTTAAAACAGCATACACTTTAAAGCTTCCGTCATTATTAAATCCAAAATCAAAAAAATTTAATCCCATCTGACTGGCAAAAACAACTCTTGTGCTACTGTCGGGCATTTTTTTCATTAGTATCAATCCGCTTAAATTACCACCTATCTTTACTTCTACCTGTGTATTGTATAATGCAACCGGTGCAGTTAGTTTAAATTTTTGCAATACACTAATATCACCCGATGTCTGGTGCAGGTTTTTGTACGCCTTATTGCAGCTCAATAAAATAAGCAGGCAACTACTTAATATAAAATAACGCATCCGGAAGAATTGTGTTCATTTCTTTATTAATAAACCTGATAGTGGTATTATCACCTGAACTCTCGTTCATTTCAATACTCGCAACAGAATAATCTTTTTTATCAATAATGATATTGATCGTTGAAAAATAATCTTTCAAGTTCTTCGATACGGGCGTCAGTTCAACTAAGTAATTCGCTTTATTCTCAAAAACCCTGGTCGCAAAATCAGGATTATTTAAAGCTGTTCCCTGCACGCAATCAACAGTAATTTTATTGATCTGTTGAAAAAGCTTATTTGACTTGGTAGAGATGGTATTTTCTTTTGTACCATCTTTTATATAAACCTTATCCTGGTTGATGATCATCAGGTATTGAAAAGGATCAGTGTACTCCATTCTTACCTGGTTATTTTTCTTGAACCAGAATTTACCTTTAGAAGTAATTTTTTCTGCCAGCATACTCATGTTCTTATCCTGGATAAAATCACTTTTTATGGTGGTGGTTTTTTGAGCCACATCCATAAATGCCGCTTTGAATTTTGTAAGGTCCGTTACAGCAGTATAGCCTGTATGTTGTGCCTTTACAGAAAGTGCAATGATGCTGATCACTAAGAATAATAATATTTTACGCATATGGTTGTAAATGTAACATTTTATCTAATCTAACTATTTCGTATCCTTTGTCTTTAACAAATTGAATAAATAAAGGGAGAATATTAAGGGTTGTCTGACTGGTATCATGAAACAAAAAAATGGCGCCGGGTTTCAATGAAGCCGTTATCTTATTAAACAATTTCTTTTCATTATCGATCACAGTATCAAAAGAGCGTACACTCCAGCCAATAGGTGTGTAACTTCCATTGATGATAGCTTTTTTAATATTTGGATTAAGCACACCATACGGCGGTCTGAATAATTTTGGTTTTACACCTATCACATCTTTCGTAACCGCATCCATCAGCTGAAGATCGGCGATCACTTTTTTTGTTGAAAAAAGATCGAACCAAAAATGATGCGAATAACTATGATTGCCAATAATATGATCTTCATTATGTAGATGCAGTAATAATTCTTCATTCCCTGCTATACGATTACCAATACAGAAAAAGGCTGCTTTGATATGATGCCTTTTTAATACTTCTAAAATTTCTTCTGTAAATGAAAGCGCGGGACCATCATCAAAACTTATAGCGATTTGTTTTTTATCGGTGATGGCCGAACAAATTACTTTAATAAAAAAGTTAGAGCCGATATAATAGCAACCGTAAAATAATATCAATGAGTAAAGAAAAAATAAAATTATATAGGCATAAAAAGAAATAGCATACATAAAACTACAACCGATTAAAATTATCAGTAGTATGATAAAAACGATATTGGTGTTTTTAAAACTTAGCATGCTGAAACCAATAATAAAGAATGATGTATATTTTGATAATGATTATAGATCAGTATCTTCTTCGGTTTATTTTTTATTGCTTTGCTTATAACTACCGGAACAACTGCTGTTTTGATAATATTAACCGCTACCCATAAAGCAAATGCTGTAGAGGTAGGATATTCTCCGCAAAGATGTTTATAATTACCTGCGCTGTTATTTTTAAAAATAGATCGTTGTAGCTGATCATACACTGCATCATTTTGGATATCGCCATTTCTTCCCGTTATTATCAGGTCAATATCGTTTACGTTTATTGATTGGGCCGATAAGAAAGAAACTATTTGTTGCTCTGTTTCTTTAATAGATATTGGTTTATAAAAAGTGTGTAGTGCATCTAGTGTTGCATAATCATTAGAAGATGATTCATTTGCCAGTAAGAAGAAAGCGGCACCTTCTCCTGCAAGTGTCCCTTTTGTTTTTGTTGTAAAAAGATCAAGATTGGATATTTGTTGACGCTTGTATAGATCCATCCTCCTCAATATCGAATGACTGATATTGGTGATCTCATCAATACCGCCAACCAATACATTGTTAGCTTCTTTCTCTACTAAGAGTAACATACCATCCAATAAAGCACTTTCAAAAGAAAAGCCTCTATGTACAAATGCATTGTTATAATGATGGCACTGTAACATCAATGCGATCTGTGCGCCGATGGTATTATGCGTTGATTGTATAAATGCCGTAGGCGTTAGCAACTCTTCATTATGCTCTACCATTTTCGTTAAAAAAACTCCGGTATCTTCTAAACAACCATAGGCTGTACCAGTAGTAATAGCATCCGGCACTGTTACACCACTTTCCTGTAAGCATTCCATTGCAGCAGCTACACCCATTTTAATGATACGACTCATTCTGCGGATCAGCTTTACATCAATGATCCCTTTGTAATCAGGTTCAATGCATGTCAATCGATCGCCTGTATGTTCAATGACATCTGTTAGGAACTGGTGTCCGAATGATTTTTGCGGTGAAATATTTCCTGTGGCGCGTATATAAGTCTTCATCTTATATTTTTGAAAAAATTAAGGATGAACAATTACCGCCAAATCCAAATGAATTAGACATAACATTTTTTACCGGAATATTTTGTAAAAACTTCCTTTCGGGAACAAAGGGCAAATCAGTCATTGGTGTTTCTAACCGAAGGTTAGGATATATAATACCATGTTTTATTGCCAATGCAGAAAACACAGCTTCCAAACCACCACAAGCGCCTAGCGTATGACCGGTAAAAGATTTTGTTGAACTCATTTTTGGATACCGGTCAGTAAACAATCTTTTGATCGCTGTGCCTTCGGCGATATCATTATTTTGTGTACCGGTTCCATGAAGATTGATATAATCAATATCAGAAGGTTTCAATCCGCTCTTTTCCAAAGCACCTGTCATTGCTAAAAAAGATCCGGTCCCATCAGGCGATGACGCCGTTTGATGGTAAGCATCGTTTGCATTGGCGTAGCCACTTAAAGTACAGTACGCTTCTTTTTTTAAAGATGCCATTACCTTTTCAGATACCAATACGACATAACCCGCACCTTCGCCTAAATTTAAACCTTTGCGATTTTCATCAAAGGGTTTACAGAATTGCTGGTCTAATATCATTAAGGTATTGAACCCGTTCAGTGTAAATTTTGTTAGCGCATCCGTACCACCCGCAACAACAACATCCAGCATATTGTGTTTGATCAACCTCGCAGCTAAAAAAATCGCATTGGCCGAAGAAGAACAGGCCGTACTAATGGTAGTGATATAATTTTTGATCCCTAATTTGTCTGCCACTAATTCTGTTACAGCACCACATTCATGGTTAACCACATTACGCAATTTCCCTTTTGTATTATCCACTAAGAATTCAGCAAAGAAATCTTCGCTCTTGTCCATCCCACCAACTGAGTTGGCAGATATAAAGCCTGTTCGTAAAGAAGAAAGATCTTTAATAGCCGCATCATCCAATGCTTCTTTTGCAGCGAGCATGCTTAACAAAGCGGTGCGACTTATTGTAGCAGGTAATCCGGACCTGGTTGCCAATTGTTCATTCGTTAATTTAACTTCTGCTACAGGTAATTTACCACGGTGAACGGTTTGTAAATTTTTAATCTCGCCAATACCTGCAGCTTCTGTTTCAAGTGCAGTAAGGCATTCAGCTACATTGTTACCAATTGCCGAAATTGCTCCTAGTCCTACTACAAAAACAGGTGAACTCATTTTTATACTTTTGGTTGATGTTCCGTAATATATTCAGCCATTGTTTTTACCGACTTAAATACTTTAGGACCATCCTCAGCATTTGATAATTTGATCTTGTAATGTTGTTGTAATAAAACGATCAGTTCTAAAGCATCGATCGAATCTAATCCTAACCCCTCATTAAAAAGTGGCTGGTCATCACCAATGTCTTCAGGTTTTGTATCCTGCAAGTTCAACTGTTCGATGATCTGCACTTTTAGATTGGCAATTAATTTATCCATTTTATATTTTATAAATTTTATTGATATTTTCTATTGTAAATAACTGTGCATTATTGCTGTTCGTTTTCTCTACCAAGAAC
>JABDBG010000012.1 GCA_013288745.1 Bacteroidota bacterium | reverse complement strand
CGTGGTTGATCTATCCATTAGTGTATTGCATATATACTTTGATCAGAGGAGCGATTGTGCATTTTTATCCTTACCCTTTCATGAATGTAGATTTTTGGGGCTTGTCGACGGTATTGCTACACTGCCTGTATATATGTATCGCTTTTTTTGTGGTATCGATTTTATTGGTAGCAATAGCGAAAGTGCTGACGAAAATAAAAATGGAAGATTTGACTACCTGAATATTACCATACCAACTTGTTTGGTTAGTTCAATTTCCATTTGTTTCAGGTGCTGGTGTGTTTGCAGCAGCACCAATTGCTCTTCATCGGTTTGTGCTTTTTCGAGGTCGCGTTGATTTTCATCTATCAGCCTTTTTATCTTTCTTAATTTAAGGTAGTTGAGTGTAGAAAAAACTTCTTCTTTGTACAGCTCTTCTCTTGTATGAATTTTTCCTTCGTACACACGTGCCCAGTTATGGCTTATCTCTACAGAAAAATCCATGATGCTTAAAACCAGTGCTGCCATTTCTAAATTTTCATCATATAAAAATGTCTTAGGCGTAGGTTCCATACCTGCATTGTACCAGGCTTTGTAAGTATTTAAAATAGTGATCAGGCTCTTATTATCGATCAGCTCTTCTAATTGATTATTGTCTATCTCTGCAAAAACATGGTCAGCTACTTTTTGGTCTTCGTTCCATTCGTTCAATCCAAACTCCAGTATGCTGCGTACCATTGCTCTTTCATATTGCTCATCTTTATTTAATAAGAACAGGGCATCATCTTCAATTTCAAAAGGCTGTTCGCTTTTTAAAAATGCATCGTTCGCGTTTTCTCTGCCAATACGATTTTCTTCCTTGGTGATTTTATCTCGCAGGAATTTATTGACCAATGCATGTAAACCTTCCTCTTCAATTTTTAATAATTGAGAAGCCTGTTTGATATAATCCTGCTGTTTTGTGAAATCTTCCGTCTTATTTATCTTAGAGATCGTTTCGGCGATCTGATTTACTACAGCTGATTTTTTTGTGCTGTCGTTACCCGCGTCTTTTAAAGAATTTTCTAATTGAAATAAAATGAAATCCTTTTTATTCGCAGCAATGAAATCTACAAAAGCCGAGGCGCCTACTTTATTTACATAACTATCGGGATCTTCCTTATCAGGTATCAATACCAATCTTACATTCAGACTTTCTTCTAATGCAAGATCCAATCCGCGCAGGGCCGCTTTGATACCTGCACCATCACCATCATAAATAATAGTGAGGTTATTGGTATATTTTTTTATTAGTCTTAATTGATCGGGGGTAAGCGCAGTTCCACCACTCGCCACCACATTTTCAATGCCCGCCTGGTGCAGGGATACCACATCGGTATAACCTTCTACCAATAAACATTCATCTGCTTTATCGATCGCTTGCCTCGCAAAATAACTGCCGTAGAGTACTTTACTTTTTACATAAATATCATTTTCGGGCGTATTGATATATTTAGGCGCCTTATCATTTGTCTTTAAAATACGTGCGCCAAAACCCAGTACTTTTCCGCTTTGGTTATGGATAGGGAAGATGATACGCCCACGATAATTATCCTGCGGCCTTTCATCTCTTACAGTAACCAATCCGCTTTTTTGCAGCAGTTCTAAATTGTATTGAGCTGCGAGGGCAGCTTTTGTAAAACTGTCTCTTGCTTCAGGATTAAATCCTAACTGAAATTTTTTGATGACATCTTCTCTAAAACCACGTTCTTTTAAATAGCTTAAACCAATATCGCGACCTTCTTCCGTATTCAATAAAACATCACTGAAGAACTGCTGCGCAAAATTGTTGATAATATATAAACTGTCTGCAGCCTGCTGGTGAAGTTTCTGTTCGGGCGTTGTTTCTGTTTCTTCTATTTCAACATTGTACTTTTGGGCCAGCCATCGTAATGCTTCAACGTAGCTGTATTTTTCGTGCTCCATTAAAAACCCGATGCTATTGCCACTACGGCCACAACCAAAGCATTTATATATTTCTTTTACAGGAGAAACGGTAAAAGAGGGTGATTTTTCGTTATGAAAAGGGCAGTTTCCTATGTAATTGGCGCCTCTTTTCTTCAATTTCACAAATGTGCCCACTATATCGATGATATCGATACGGCTTTGGATCTGTTGTATGGTATTTTGTGAGATCAAGATTTTAGCACCTTTTATTTAGCAAATGTACCAAACCATTTAAGATTTAAAATTTGGTACTTTAAATATATATTTGCGACAGATTTTCTGAATTTTTGGCTTGTTTTTTGGAAAAATCACCCACAAACTAATACCTTTAACGATAAATTTACCTGAAATGAAGAAAATAATTGTCTTGTTATGTTTAGTATTGGCAACTACTTTAAGTTTTGCACAAACGCTTGATGAAGTAAAAGGAATGATGACTGGCGAATGGGATCCTGCTCAGGCCAAAGACGCTATTGACAAATACCTGGCGAACCCTAAAAATGCAAAAGATGCTGATGCATATTTTGATAAAGCTTTAATCTATAATAAGTATAGTAAGGATCCTGAATTAAAGGCCGACTGCCCTGATTGTAAAATACAGGCTTTTGAGGCCCTTAAAAAATGTAAGGAACTTGATAGAAAGAATACACAATTGCTATTGGATCAAAACCGCAGTTTCTTAGATCTTTATAATGGATCTTACCAGGCAGGTGTTGATGCTTTTAACGAAAAAAAGTATACACTGGCGTATAATAATTTTAAGAATACCTTGACTATTGGTGATTATGTTCGTGACAAGCAAATGGCCAAGATACCTGTATTGGATACACCGGTTGTTTTAAATGCCGGCCTCGCTGAACAGGCAGATAAAAATGACAGTTTAGCTATTTTTTATTACCAGAAATTGGCCGATGCAAATGTGTCCGGTCCTCAGTACATAGGTGTTTACGAATACCTTGCTTACTTTTATAAAAACGAAAAGAATGATGCAGGTTTTGCTGCTGCGGTAGCTCAGGGGCAAAAATTATATCCTGCAGATCCTTACTGGAAGACCATTCAACAATCTAAGGCTATTGACGGTTTATCAGCAGATGATAGATTTAAAAAGTATGATGATATGGTGCAGAAAGATCCTACTAATTACGATCTTTCTTACGACTATGGTGTTGAATTGTATAACTATGTATATGCTAATCCTGATTCATCAATAAAAGTTGATGCCTACAAACAACGCACATACGATCAGTTAAAAAGAACGATCGCTATCAAATCTACCCCGGAAGATAATTTGATGATGGCAAGATACCTGTACAATAGTTCTTTTGATAAAAGTGATGCAGCTGCTGGTGTTAAAGGCGGTAGTGCTGAAGCAATTAAAAAAAGAAATGAGCTCAATGCAGGTGCTTTGGCTGATATGAATGATTGTATTCCTTATGCGCAGGTGGCATATAATTATTATAGTTCTTTACCATCGTTGAAAGTTGCTGAAAAGGAAAACTATAAAGCAAGCATGATCATTTTGGAAAGCATTTACGAAGCGAAGAAGGACGCTCCAAAGGCGGCTATGTATACTGCTAAATTAAAAGCACTTAACTAATCGGTTTATATTCTTACAAACGGCAGTACAAATAAATTGTGCTGCCGTTTTTTTTATTGATAAATTACAGAAGAAACTTCCACAGCAAATGGATAAACTATATAATTCGATCAAATTAATTGAATGTCCGCGCGATGCGATGCAGGGATGGCCGCATTTTATTCCTACAGAAAAAAAAGCGGCATATATTAATGCCTTATTAAAAGTAGGATTTGATACGATCGATTTTGGCAGCTTTGTATCGCCAAAAGCTATCCCGCAAATGGCAGATACTAAGGAAGTAATAACTAAATTACAGTTATCAAATTCCAATACTAAATTATTATCGATCGTTGCTAATCTCCGTGGTGCTGAAGAAGCAGTTGTGTATGATGAGATCAGTTACCTGGGATTTCCATTTTCTATTTCACCTACCTTTCAACAACGTAATACGAACAGCAGTATTGAACAATCTTTGCAGACCGTAGAAGAGATACAAAACCTTTGCATCAAAAATCGTAAGAAACCGGTTATTTATATATCGATGGGTTTTGGTAATCCTTACGGCGATCATTACAATGAACAGATTGTGTTGGAATGGGTTGAGCAAATGGTAGAAAGGGATATTGAAATTATATCTATTGCAGATACGGTTGGTTTGGCAACAGCTCACCAGGTTTCTTCGATATTGTCTACACTGATACCATATTATCCAAATGTGGAAATAGGAGTGCACCTACATTCCACAGCAGTGAATTGGAAGCAAAAGCTGGATGCGGCCATGCATGCAGGCTGTAAACGTTTTGATGGCGCTTTAAAAGGTATTGGCGGTTGTCCGATGGCAGGAGATGAGCTTGTTGGTAATATGGATACAGAGCTTATGATACCATATTTTAAAGAGCATGCTTTGGAAAATAATTTGGATATGGAAGCATTGAAAGAATGTAGCCGGATGGCTTCTGAAATATTTATATAATTCAAAAGGCAAAAGTTAAAACCCAAAAGTATTTTGGTTCTTTTTCACTTTTTGGTTTTGACTTTTAAATTTTAACTTCGTTAGATGGATTTCCACTTAAACTTTGATCCCAGGCCGTTTTCGGTAAAAATTGAACATCATCAAAAATTATTGTTGATCGGGTCTTGCTTTACGGAGAACATTGGTAATAAATTAAGACAGCTCAAATTTTCCGTACTGGAAAATCCTAATGGCATTTTGTTTAACCCGGTAAGCATTGCCACTTCACTAAATTCTTACATCGAAAATAAACAATACAAAGAAGAAGAATTATTTTATCAGAATGAAAGCTGGAACAGCTGGCAGCACCATAGCCGGTTCTCTAATCCTGATAAAGAAACTTGTCTTGCTGTTATTAATCAATCACAACAGGCAGCTCATAATTTCTTAAAAAAAGCAGATTGGGTATTGATCACATTGGGTTCCGCATTTGTGTATGAATTACAAACCGGAGAGCTGGTAGCCAATTGCCATAAAGTACCAACAGATAAATTCAATAAAAAATTATTGACTGCTGCTGAGATCACCGCCATGCTAAAAGAGGTGCTGCAAAAATTAGCAGTATTCAATCCACACATAAAAATAATTTTCACCATTAGCCCGGTGCGTCATTTGCGTGATGGTTTTGTAGAGAATAACAGGAGTAAGGCGATGTTGATACAGGCAGTACATCAGTTAGTGAGCGATGATGAAAAAGCATTTTACTTTCCTGCCTATGAATTGGTGATCGATGACCTGCGCGATTATCGTTTTTATGCAGAAGACATGGTGCATCCGAATTATGCAGCTACCAATTATGTCTGGGAAAAGTTTATTACAACCTGCATCGATGATAGAGCACAGCAATTAATGAAAGAGATCAATATTATCAATGCGGCAAAAAGTCATAAGCCATTCAATCCTACCTCTGCGCAGCACAAAAAATTTCTGCAAACTAATTTGGACAAAGTTACAAAGCTGCAGGAAGAGCACTCCTATATTGATCTTAAGGAGGAGGTAGACTTTTTTAAAAGGCAATAATTTAAAAATGCTCAATGTTCAATTTTCAATGCTCAACTATGGGGCTTTTCAATTTGAATATTGAGCATTGAACATTCCTTTTTTACAGAAATATTTGGCAGAGAAAAGAATATTCCTAAAAATATTTCGCCTGATCATAAGCCATAAAGAAGTAGTTGTACCCCTTAGTATATTGGCCAATAAATTCTGCCCTGTTGAAATGTGATTTATGAGATAGGAAATTTTCTTGAGTTGATATTACCAATCCACAATCTGTCAGATAATCGAACATCATTTCCGGGGTTGTTTCATAAACATCGGCGCCACCTAATCCAAATTCAAACAGTATAATGGGCCTGTAGCTTTTTAATATTTTTTCAGCACCTTTTAAAGCCTCCATCTCTGCACCTTCGACATCTATTTTAATGAGGTCAATAGCGATAGAAGGGTCGATGATACTATCTAACCTGTCAACTTTTACAACCAGTGTTTCTGTTGCGTACTCTTTTACTGTAGCGGCGCGTTTTTGAAATCCGCTAAAAGCAGGCCTGTCAGTAAATAATGTAAATGTTTTTTCTCCTTTATGATCCGATAAAGCAGTGTCATACACTTTTACTTTTCTGCCATATTTCGATTGAAGGTTCTTGTATAAATTAGGGATCGGTTCAAATGCGAAATTGTTACCCGCATCAGCAACTTTTAAAAGCTCTCTTAAAATATGTCCTTTGTGCGCACCGACATCTATCCAGTTAGATTGTTTCGTCAGCGTCTTTTTTATTACTTTGATCGTTTCGTAATCGTACTTATTAATAACGCCACCGGCGAAAAATTTTTCTGTTATTCTATGTAAAAAAAAGACAGATTTTTTTAAAGATATAATAGCAAATTCGGGTACAATTTTTTTGAATTTATCGATGCTCATCAGGTGATAAAGTTTTTAATTGTAGAATAGCTACAATAACTGTTGGTTGCAAATATACTCAACTTAGCTAAAACCCAAAATTGCTTTATGCCATCGTTTCTAAAAGTGTTTCCATAACCGGAGCTACTTTAAAGAATGCGGCAAGCCTGGCGATCACGCCTTCTACCAAGGCATCCGGGCAACTGGCGCCGCTGGTCAGTAATATTTTTACGGGGTTTTTTGCCGGTAAAAAATTGGTAGTTGTAATTTCCTGTTTGGTATGAAAGTTATAATGTAGTATCTCATCCGGAGAGATCATCTTTTCTTCTGAATTAATAAAGTAGGTCGGTAGTATCTCTTCACACAATTCAACCAGGTGAGAAGTATTGCTGCTGTTATAACCGCCAACAACTATTGCTACATCTGCCGGTGTTTCTAATAAACCATACACGGCTGTTTGGTTATCGTTTGTTGCGTAGCACAAAGTATCTCTTGTATCTGCAAAGCGTTCTTCGATCGTATCATTAGTCAGGTTGAATTTTGTTATCATTACTTTTTTAAAAAAATCGGCAATGCCTTGGGTATCGCTTGCCAGCATGGTGGTTTGATTGACCACACCGATTCTTTGTAGATGTTTTGTAGTATCAAAGCCCTCAGAAAACCTTCCTTTAAAATCTTCGTAAAAATCAGCGGCATTTTTTTCGCCGGTAATATATTTACTTAATCTAACCGCGTCCTGCATATCATTCACCACAATAGTGGGCGTATTGATCGCTGCATGAGAAAAAGTGGCCCTTGTTTCTTCATGTGTAGGCTTGCCGTGCACAATTACCGTGTATTCTTTTTTCGCGATCTGTTCGCTGCGGTTCCAAACCTTTTCTACAAAAGGACAGGTGGTATTATATTTTTCTGTTGGAATGCCAATGGCATTTAATTTCTTTTCAATATCCAGCGTAGTGCCAAATGCAGGGATAATCACTACATCATCTTTAGTCAGCGATTCAAAAGGAACCAATTGTTTGCCATAAGTATCTTGTAAAAACTGAACACCTCTTTGTTGAAGATCCCCATTTACCTGCGGGTTATGGATCATCTCACTCAATAAAAAAATGCGTTTACCCGGATTTTCTTCGATCGTTCTAAAAGCAATATCGATGGCATTTTCTACTCCATAGCAAAAACCAAAATGCCTGGCAAGATATATCTGTACCGGTCCAAGATCGAGCAGGGTCGGCGTAAAATCTTTCTTCATTTTATCGGCTTGTTTGCGCTTATTTTTAATAGCGACAATTAAAGGACTGCGATAAATTATGGGAACATTAAACTGCTTCATTGTAATAAATAACAACTGCAAAGGTAACAATGTTGCCGTGTATTAAAATGTTTTAGCATTTTTCGGTTACACTGCTTAAATTTGGATAATAACGTATCTGTTGCCTGCTGAAAATTATCAGATCAAATAAATCTTTTTAAAATAAGTCTTACTAATGGCAACATTTACACCTGCGCACTGGACACATACCACCAATATTTATGAGGTAAACCTTCGCCAATATACGGTTGAAGGAACTTTTAATGCCTTTGCAAAGGAGTTACCAAGACTGGCAGATATGGGGGTTGAAACCTTATGGTTCATGCCGATCCATCCGATCAGTGTATTGGGTAGAAAAGGTACTTTAGGCAGCTATTATGCTGTGCAGGATTATACGGCAACCAATAGCGAATTTGGTTCAGTAGAAGATTTTACATCTTTGGTAAGAGAAGCGCACCACCTGGGTATGAAAGTGATCATTGATTGGGTGGGCAATCATTCGGGAAATGATAATGTGTGGATAGAACAGCATCCGAGCTTTTTTGAAAGAGATACAAACGGTACCATAATGCATCCTTACGATTGGGAGGATGTTAGTAAAATTAATTACAACAGTCTTGATCTTCGCAAGGCCATGATCGGAGCAATGAAATTCTGGATCACAACATGTAATATTGATGGGTTTCGTTGCGATATGGCGCACCTTGTACCATTAAGTTTTTGGGAAGAAGCAAGAACTGCTTTAGATAAAGTAAAGAACGACTTATTCTGGCTGGCAGAAACAGAAGACATTTCTTACCATTTTGTCTTTGATGCAAGCTATACCTGGGAATGGATGCATAAAACAGAAGATTATTGTAAATACACAACTGATATAGGCGGCCTTTGGTATGTATTGAATAAATACAAAGATAATTTTCCCTCAGCTGCCTACAGAACTTATTACACCAGTAATCATGATGAGAACAGCCACACAGGAACAGAGTATGACAAATTTGGCGATGCCGCACATGTCTTAGCGGTATTTAGCTGTACGTGGAACGGTGTTCCTATGTTGTATAGCGGACAAGAATTACCTAATCTTAAAAAGCTGGCATTTTTTGATAAAGATGTGATCGAATGGACGGGTAAATATGAATTGCACAATTTCTATAAGACCTTATTATCGCTTCATAAGCATAATCCTGCATTGAGAACATCTGATCCTAATGCCATTACTATTAATCTGCAAACAGACAAAGCATCGCAGGTGATGGCTTTTATACGAAAATATGGCCATGCAGAAATTCTGGTAATATTGAATTTAAGCCCCGAATATTTTTGGGCAGAAGTAACGGATATTCATTTAACAGGCACGTTTACAAATGTATTCAGCGGCGCTGATTTTGATTTTTCTTCTAACAAATTCTTTGAACTGTTGCCCTGGGGATACCTGGTATACCAGAAGAAATAAGGCTATTAACAGCTTGTTAGCAATACTACATTAAACTATGGCGTTGTTTTTGATTCTATTGTATTGATAGCATGTTTTGTGCTATTCAATTTTAAAATCAGCATGTATGAAAAAGAGATATTTGGCACTTTTTATGGCCTTGGTAGTCGGCACAACAACTTTAAGCAGTTGTTTCTGTTGCAGATATCATCACGACCACTATCATCATGATCATGGTTATTACCGTTGATCGCAAATAAATAAAAAAGGCATTACAATCAGTAATGCCTTTTTTATTGAGTATAATACAGTTATTTTATTGATCACCTAACGAGATAGGATAGTCGTACAAACCATCATACCCCGGATAAAATCCACTGATCGTGATTGACTTTTCATCACCGGTTAATTTCTTAAATTCATCTACACTCTTTACATTCTGTCCGTCCACTTTTATAATGATGAAACCATCCCTCATTCTTGTCTGGTCGCTCAATGCGCCTGCATTTATTTTCTTTACGATAACGCCACCCGCTATGCCATATTCTTTCGCTTTCTTTGGATCAAGTGTAACAAGCTCAGCGCCTAATTTTGAAATGGCAGAATTATCTTCTTTAACGATATCGTAATTGCCTGCATTGTTTTTTAATGTAACATCCACAGTTTTTTCTGAACCATCTCTTGTATATGAAATGCTTATTTTATCTGAAGGTTTAAAACGGGATATTTGTTCAACCAACTCTGCACTTGAGCCAACGCTAACACCATTTACTTTTGTGATAAAATCTCCTTTTTGAATACCGGCCGCTTCAGCCGCACCACCTTTAGAAATATCGGTAACAAAAACACCATCGCCATCTTTGATACCTTCTTTTACTCTTTCATCATCAGGCATATCATCAGGTGCATAGGCAACGCCTAAAAATGCTCTTTGTACCGTACCATATTTGATCAGGTCATCTACAACTTTCCTTACAATATTTACAGGGATCGCATAAGAATAACCTGAGTAAAAACCGGTAGGAGATGCAATAGCAGAATTAATTCCGATCAATTGTCCGCTGGTGTTCACTAAGGCGCCACCGCTATTTCCCTGGTTCACCGCCGCATCTGTTTGTATAAATGATT
This sequence comes from Bacteroidota bacterium, assembly GCA_013288745.1. Classification (GTDB taxonomy): domain Bacteria; phylum Bacteroidota; class Bacteroidia; order Chitinophagales; family Chitinophagaceae; genus Ferruginibacter. Next base: position 32,804 of record JABDBG010000012.1, on the reverse strand, counting down.
CAACAGGCGAACTTGTTTTAGTGCCTTTGTTCAAACCTAAACTTCTTCCTTTGGCGCTGATGATGCCCGCTGTAACAGTTGTTTGTAAATTTAACGGATAACCGATCGCTAGAACCCATTGGCCAATTTTTGTATCGTCTGAATTTCCGTATAATAAAAATGGCAGGTTGTTTGCATCGATCTTAATAACAGCCAGATCATACGATGGATCTTTACCCACAACTTTTGCCGTGTAGGTTTTTTTATCGCTTAAAGTTACGGTTACTTCATCGGCATCATCTACCACATGGTTATTGGTAACGATATAACCATCTGCACTAATAATAACACCGGAGCCCGATGCTCTTTGTTCCGGTATCACACCATTTTGTTGTCCGAAGAACTGATTAAAAATATCATTGTTATTGAAGAGGTCCCCAAATGGGTTGCCGGGCATGGCTTCCCTCGGTAAACTATTACTTACTTGCTTGGCATTTGTTTTCGTTTTGATATGCACTACCGTAGGTAAGGCATCGGAAGCAGCTTCGGTAAAATCGATCGTTCCTGCAGGAGCAGTAGGTATTGTTGTGCCACCCGGCAGACCAGCAAAATGATAATTCGACGGAACAGTTCCCTGAACTTGTCCGGCAAACGTATTATTGTTTGTTGTGAATTTGTTGTAACCCCACATAACACTAGCGGCAGTTACGGCACTAATTGCGATTGTAAATGCTACGTCTTTCAGTTTCATTTTTTTGTGTTTTTATTTTTATGTTATTACTAAAATACAAAATAACGATGGAGTTTTAAAATACGAATTATTGCAATTGACCTTTAACAATTTATTAGTCAAGACCCGGGGTTTTCACTATAAAGTTAACAAAAATTCAACAGTATCCCTTCCATCTGCATAGTCTGTCAGTGTTGGATATTGGGCTTGTCCGAATGGAATATCGATCCCCGCAACACATTGAATTTCATCACTATTTTTCAGGGAAGATAAAAGCGGTTCCAGCTCCGTATAAAAATCATAATTGAGCTGACTGATAGGCGAAAAATTCTCATTACTTTTTACCAGTAAGGTACTTTCATTCGTCATGTAAAAACGATTGTTCATTAATTGAATGGTAAGATTGTAATCGTAATTATTTTTATACTTATCATGATCCGCAAAATATTTGTAGCGATGAAAAGAACCAAGCAGTGGAATAAAATCATATCCTTCAGGAACTAAAATTTTGGTAACATTCCTGCAGCCTAATCCAAAATAAACATGGATATCATCCGATAGCTTTTCCAGCTCCGCTGTCGTTTCATTTCCTTTTATCACCGCTACAGAAGTGCGGTTATGGCGAATGATGCTTGGGTACTTTGAAAAATAGTAATCAAAATAGCGGGCTGTATTATTGCTGCCTGTTGCAATGTATGCATCACAACCTTTCAGCATTTCTGCAAAAGAGATATGGTCATCCAATTTCTCGTCCCAACTATATAATTTTTGTACCAGATGTTTTAGCAACACATTGTCTTTGCCTGATAATTTTATTGTTTGCTTGTGCCCACAAATAAATACGCATAAAAAATCGTGAAAGCCTACCAATGGAATATTGCCGGCCATCACAATACCTACATTCTTGGCTGTAACGGTATCTTCAAGATGATACCGATCGGCCCAGGCTTTTAGTTTATCCGGCTGTAAAAATTGTTCAACAATATTATTGGCTGCCAGGTCGATAAATTCGGGGATAAACCATCCGTTTTGTTTGCTGGCAGTGTATTTCACTGCTTGCCATTCTTCACCATTTTGTTGTATATAGCTTCCTAATTGTACTAAAAGATCAATTCGTTTTTGTAATTTCATTCGGTAATTATTACTTTTGAGCTGTAAAAGTATTTTATAATACTTCAATTTGTAAATCTAAACCAGAATTTAAGACATGGCTATTAAAATAACTGATGAATGTATCAATTGCGGTGCTTGTGAACCTGAATGTCCTAATAATGCTATTTATGAAGGTGGTGTTGAATGGGCCATTGCAGATGGTACATCAGTAAAAGGAAGTTTTACTTTATTAGACGGCTCTACGATCGACGCCGGCCAGCGCAATGCGCCGGGTAGTGTTGATACCTATTATATTGTTACTAATAAATGTACTGAATGTCAGGGGTTTCATGAAGAGCCACAATGTGCTGCGGTTTGCCCGGTAGATTGCTGTGTGCCTGATGAAATGTACCAGGAAACAGTAGATGAATTATTAGCCAAAAAAGAAAAATTACACGTTTAATTTAATCGATCTTTAAAGCCGAAAGGCTGTTGCAGGTTAATCCCTGTAGTATTGGCGAGGGTATTGTAAAATACTTTCGCCTTTTTATTTAGGGAATGTTATCTTAGTAATAATTGAATAGTAGTATATGAAGAAAATTGTATTGTTGTTGCTGGTGCCTGTTATGCTGGTAGGTTGTATCAATAAAAGGCCTTTGTTGGTGATCGATCCGCAAGCTGAATTAATGAATGCAGACAGGGCATTTTCAAAAATGAGTGAAGAAGAAGGTGTTCGCAGCGCTTTTATAAAATATATAGATACGGATGGCGTATTGTTAAGGCCTAATCAATACCCTATAATGGGTGCTGATGCGGTTGATTTTATCAGCCAGAATGAAGATACTACTTATACCATGACCTGGGAGCCAAAAGGCGGAACAGTGGCTCAATCAGGCGAATTAGGATATACTTATGGCGTGTATACGCTTAAGCTGAAAAAGAACAACAGGGTGTTTCAGGGGACTTATGTAAGCGTTTGGAAAAAGCAGCATGATGGTCAATGGCGCTTTGTAATGGATAGTGGTAATGAAGGGGTAGGAAAGTAGTTGTAAATGACCATTTAGTGCCGTGCTATCTTGTCAAATTTTCGTTTCTTTGTTTAACAAAAAATAATACTTCGCTATACAAATGAAGAAAAAAATTGCGTTGATCACAGGCGGCTATTCCGGCGAAGCCGTGATCTCCTATAAAAGTGCTATAACGATTGAAAACAATGTTGATAAAGACAAATGGGATTGCTATAAGATAGATATTAATCCGAACGGTTGGTTCTACATGGGTACAGAAAAAGCGATCGTTGATAAAAATGATTTTTCCATAACACTTGATGGTAAGAAAATAGTTTTTGATGCGGTACTTGTCGGCTTGCATGGCACGCCGGGAGAAGATGGAAAATTACAGGGTTACTTCGATTGTCTGAATATTCCTTATACGTCCTGCAACGCAGCAACGTCTGCCTTAACATTTAATAAAAGATATACCGTTGCTGTAGCAGCTTTCGCGGGTATTGACGTAGCAAAGTCAATTCACCTGTTTAAAAAAATAACAGTAACACCGGCTGCAATTTTAAAAGAAATACAACTACCTGTATTTGTAAAACCTAATAATGGCGGAAGCAGTATCGGTATGAGTAAAGTAAATAAAGCAGAGGACCTGCAAGTGGCGCTAGACAAAGCTTTCAAAGAAGATGAACAAGTGTTAGTAGAAGAGTTTATCAAAGGGCGGGAATTTACGATCGGTGTTTTTAAATCTAAAGGAGAAGTAATTGCCTTGCCGATCACAGAAGTTATTTCTAAAAAAGAATTTTTTGATTTCGAAGCAAAATATGAAGGCGCAAGTGAAGAGATCACTCCGGCAAAAATACCTTCCGAAATAACAAATAGAATTCAGGATGCTGCAAAAAAAGCCTACACTGTATTTAATTGTAACGGTGTTGTACGTATAGATTTCATCTTGAATGAGGCAAACGAAAAACCATACATGCTTGAAATAAATACGGTACCCGGACAAAGCGAAGCCAGTATTGTACCTCAACAGGTAAAAGCAATGGGCTGGAGCCTTAAAGAATTTTACAGCGCATTAATAGAAGAATGTTTTATATAATTTACCATTTATCATTTACCATTAACAATTAAAACAGTGGCTAAAAAATTTAAATTCTTCCAATCATTCTGGGCTAACTTATTGGCTGCTTTTATAATTGCATTGCTACTGGTTTTTGGTGCCTTGCAAATGTTGAGCAGAATAACCAAACACGGCCAGCATTTAACAGTGCCCGCTGTTGTAGGTAAACCGGCCAGTGATGTGATTCAACAACTAACAGATTCTGGTTTTGATGTGGTGATAGTAGATTCTATTTACACCGATACATTGCCAAAGGGAATTGTATTAAAACAATTACCCGATGCAAATGCAACAGTAAAAGTGAACCGTACTATTTATTTAACAACAAACAGGACGGTACCACCACAAATACCAATGCCGGATCTGCTGAACAAGAACTATATTTTTGCCATCGAGATATTAAAGAAGGCGCATTTGCAATTAGATGATACTATTTTTAAACCTGATTTTATGAAAGGCTCTGTAATGGAGCAGCGATATAATGGCAGTAAAATAACCGCTGGTACTCAGTTGCAGTGGGGCAGTAAAGTGACGCTGGTAGTGGCTTCTGGTTTGGAAGAAACCAATTTGGTTGTGCCTAATTTAGTAGGAATGAAATTTAGTGATGTAAAAGCATTACTGGAATCAATGGGCGTTGCCGTTGCTACCGCACCTGACCCGGATGTAAAAGATACAGCCAATGCCTACGTGTACAAACAAAATCCCGTACCACTTGATGCGCAGAAAAAAACAGTATATATAAAAGCAGGGATGTTCATGGATGTTTGGCTATCGACCGAAATGAAATCTCCTTCAGATTCAACAAAAACTCCTCAATAAAATATAATGAAAACAATCACAGCAGAAGAAGTAAAAAAAAGAATGGATGCAGGCGAAAAGCTTAACCTGTTAGATGTGCGTGAGCCGGATGAAAATGCCGAATTCAATATCGGCGGCTTGTTAGAACCCGTTGGTAAAATACAAGCTTTACAAATTGATGAGTTGGAAGATTGGAAAGACAAAGAAGTGATTTGTTATTGCCGCAGCGGTAAACGTAGTGGTACCGCCTGCATGATATTAGAATCTGTTGGCTTTACAAATGTTAAGAACCTGGAAGGTGGTATGTTGGGTTGGAGAGATACATTCCACGTATAAAAAATTGTCTGAACCATCGATTAGATCGGATGAATCGACGGTTCAGACAAAAAACTAAAAATGCATATTAACTCCGACCATATAATTGATTAGTGCCATAGGGAAATAACTGTTATAAGTAATAACTGATCCGCTTTCTATATCTGCATAAGTATATCCATTCGTATTGTATTTTGTACTCAATAAATTATTTACCTGCAGAATAATATCTATCTGCTTTGCAAATTTATTTTGTATCGTATAACTCAATCGCGCACTTTCTGTAAAGTAATCGGCAATACTTCTGTTTAGGTCCGATGTATTATCCATGTATTGACGACCGACGTATTTACTTATAAAACTTATCTGACTATTTTTTACAGGAATAAAATTTACGGTACCACCAATAATTTCATCCGGTGAAAAAGAAATATTAGTATTGGTATGATCGATCTCTTTTTGCCCGGTCCAGGTATAAGTTGAATCATAGATATCTAAAAATTCAGCAAAAGCTTTTATTTTATTGATGCTGAAAGTTGCATTGGCAGCAATGTTCAGCCAGTTGGTAAATTTTACGCTACCCTGTAATTCAAGTCCTAATCTATAACTGTTTGGTACATTTATTCTTGTATAAGCACCAATACTATTTATTTGCCCGGTAAGGATTAACTGATCTTTGTATTGCATATAATACGCATCAACCCCCCAACCATATTTGCTTTTTGTTCTTTGCACACCCATTTCATAATCGTTTAAAGATTCCGGTTTTGGTTGGTTGGTTTGGTTGGCCTGAAAATCCGAATAGTTGGGTTCTTTATTTCCTCTTGCATAACTCGCATAAGCCTGCCAGCCATTTTTAGCATAAGTGATACCTATTTTAGGATTTACAAAATTGAATGATCTTGCTACGCTTAAAGTATCAGATGGATCGGTTACAGACGTTGCTTCAAAACCATCAATGCGGTGATACACATTTCTGTATTGCACATCAACAAAAGTTGACCAGCTCTTTGATAGGCTATGTTGCCATTTGACATAAATATTTTCATCTGTTTTTAAAACAGGATGATGATAGTATTGGTAATCATCATTTGGAATGCCGCCGTTTAATGCCCATATAACATTACCAAAATGTGATCCTTCATATCTCGACCAACCACCGCCAATTGTTATTTCATCTTTATTGCTTTTGTATTGAGCAGATGCGATCTGTCCGTAGTAATGATTATCCAGCCAAAGCTGTCTTATCATGTCAGAATTTGTAACTGTATCATTTCCATAAACAGGGTTAAGTAATCCATAATAAGCATAAGAAGTTTCAGAATTATCTCCTTTAGCAGTTTCGGCAGAGTCGCCTTTGTATTCCTGGTAATAACCTCTGCCATAAGTCATAAACACTGCTGTATTAAAGCTCCAGTGATCATTGAATGTATGATTAAAAAATAGCTGGTACATATCCTGCTGATAATTATCAGTCTGATTATTGTAAGGTGTGCCAGGTTTTTCTGTACCCAAATCATTGTAAGTACGATTGGTTAACAATGAATCTTGCGGAACACCGTCCCATGCCTGGTCTGTTTTTTCTTTTCCTGAAAAGATATTAAAACGAAAAGATGATTTTTTTGTGATGTATGCAGTAGATACTGCAAATGATTTTAAATTACTGGTGGCCCTGTCGATATAACCATCGCTTGTGATCTGGCTTAATCTTGCATCGATGGTAAAATGTCCATCTATCAATCCGCTTCCTGCTTTTACGGTATTTTTCCAGCTATTGAAAGAGCCATAGCTGCTGTTGATATCACCGTATGCATCTTTATTAAATTCATTAGTAGTAATATCGATAGATGCGCCGAAAGCGCTTGTTCCGTTTACAGATGTACCTACGCCACGTTGAATTTGTATGGAGCTAATAGAAGAAGCCATATCCGGCATATTTACCCAATATTCATTTCCATCTTCTTCATCGTTGTTAGGGATGCCATTCAAAGAAACTTCGATCCTTGTTGCATCTGAACCCCGGATATGAATACCCGTATAACCTATGCCTGTACCCGCATCCGAGTTAACAACAACAGATGGTGTTTGGTCTAAAAGATAGGGGATATCCTGACCTATATTTGATTTGCTGATATCTTTTGCAGTAAGATTTGTTTTCGCAAATGGAGCAAGTTCTGTCGCTTTTACAGAAGATACTTCCACAGGCTGTAAATAAACAGTATCCGTCAATTTTGTTTGTTGTGCAAACAGCATAATACTTGAAGCGCATAAGCATGCACTCATGATCATCTTTTTCATTCCAATAAAATATTTTGCTGAACATCCGGAAGAGGGTTCTCCGATGTAAAAAAATTGTACTCCCTTCGCAGGCATTATCCTGAGCAGGTTTAACGGGTATGATCTCAGCCTCTAAATAAAAGAAGCACCCCGGAAATTCAGACGATTAAAAGAGCGTTTTGTATTGCGAAGCTACGGTTCTATTTTTTAATTGACCAAATTTATTTGTCTGAACACGATCTTTTTGATTAAAGGATCACAAGATTAGAAAATAAAATCTTGTCAATCATTCCATCTTTTTATTCGTATTCTGGATTATTTCTTTCTCATACCGTAAGCCAACTTAGCAGCTTCGTATGCATTTATAATTCCGCCGGAAGTTGATAGTTCTTTCATATCAACAGAATCACTTCCACCTGGAATTTTTACTATGCCCGGATCCTGCGCAGATTTTTCGATCACATATTTTAATTGTTGCGCAGTTAGTTTTGGAAAATACTCTAGCAAGAATGCAGCAGTTCCTGCAACAACAGGCGTAGCCATACTTGTGCCGGATGCATTGCCGTAATTGTTACCACCTGGTCCTGGTATAGTAGAATAAATTTGTACGCCCGGTGCAAATACATCTACTTCTTTTTTACCGTAGTTACTAAAGCTTGCTGTGATGCCGCCATTTTTAGGATCACCGCTTGCACCAACTGTTATCCAGTTTGTAGCTCTTCCTTTTCCATCAATATAATTAGGGTTAGGAAAATTATCTGTTGAATCAATATTTTTAGCATCATTGCCCGCCGCATGTACTAATAAAACATTCTTGCTTTCTGCATATCGTACTGCATCATCTACCCATTGCTTTTGCGGAGAAAAATCTTTGCCAAAGCTCATGCTGATAATCTGTGCACCATTATCAACTGCATAACGGATCGCATTCGCAATATCTTTATCATGTTCATCACCATCAGGAACGGCGCGCACCATCATAATGCGTACGTTGTTGGCGATGCCATTGATGCCTATACCATTCTGACTTACTGCACCAATAATACCTGAACAATGTGTGCCATGGAAAGGTGTGCCGGCCATTACATCGCTGTTACCATAATCGCGGTCGTTGATATTTGTTTCATCATCCTGTACAATTTCTTTTCTAAAAGCTTCGGGTGGAGTAGTGGCTGCATCAGCTTTTCTTATCTCACCTTGCATTTCTTCGATCAGTTCTTTATTGCTTATTTCATTGCTGCCATTGCCTTTGCAGATAGTAATCAAAAATGCTTTGGTTGCTTTGGCATCTCTGTTGGTTGGATCGTATTTATCAAGATCAGTACAATTGTATTCATCTTTACCCAGATCTTTTACAATAATAGAATCTCCAGCTAAGAATAAAGGCAGAAATTTTTGCATGAAAGCAACTTCATCTACATCAATACCACCAACTACTTTATCTTTTGCATTTTTATACATTACAAATTGTAAGGAGTCTGTTGGGTTTGTGAATACCGAATCAACCGGAACATTTTCAAACCTTGCTTTTAAATTATAATAAACGCGCGCCGCTTCATAACTATCTGATTTTACATTACGGCCATCTTTACCACCAATAAAATTCCACCCATGCATATCATCAATATGGCCATTCTTATCATCATCTGTTCCGTTACCGGGAATTTCTTTAGGGTTCACCCATAGAACAGGTTTTAACTCGTTCTGTGTTGTATCAACACCGCTATCAATCACTGCTACCAGAACAGTTTTGCTTTTTAGTTTTTTTTCTTTTACGAAAGCGTAGGCCTTATCTAGACTGATACCGTAATAACCTGTGGTAGCTTTATCTAACTGGTGCCAGTTCTTCGGGGGTGTTTTGTCGCTTGCTGTTTGTGCAGAGGCGCTTGTACCAAGTATGAAAGCAGTAAATAATAAGTAGAAAAATTGTTTCATTGTTGAAATTTATAGACATGCAATATATAACCAATTGTAATTTACAGGTGATTTGACGATAAACCTTAACAGATTATTGGATTTATAGCGCTACAGAACGTACAAAATAGCCTTCAGGAAAGGTTATGACAGGCAAAACCTTCTTTTGGAAAATACCAAAAACACTGCTTCCACTTCCGCTCATCGCTGCATAAACAGCTCCGTTTTTTATACAATATTTCCTTGATCTCTTTTACTGCAGGATATTTTTCAAATACCGGGTTCTCAAAATCATTTGTGAGATCAGATCGCCAGCTTGAGATCGGTTGTTGAATAATTGATTCGATGGGCCGTGCAGGTACACCAGGCTTTATTTGTGAAAATGCCCAGCCTGTGTTGATGTGAATACCGGGATTGACAAGAATGATCTGATAGTCTGACAGATCAAGTAAGATCTCTTTTAATGCTTCGCCACGACCGGTTGCAAAACATGGTTTGTTGACAATAAAGAACGGACAATCACTACCTAACAGCAAAGCATACTTAATCAGCGACTCGTTCGATATATTTAGTTTGAATTTTTTATTCAGCAATTGCAAAACAAAAGCGCCGTCTGCAGAACCACCGCCCAATCCGGCTCCCAGCGGGATCGATTTATGCAAATGCATGGCAACAGCAGGTAAATCGGGAAAATCTTTTTTTAATAAATGATATGCCTTGATGCAAATATTATCTTCTTCCCTGCCATCAATAGTAATACCTGAACTTGTAAAAATGATTGGTTTGGAATTGGCAGGTGCGTGAATGATTTCTATTGCATCGGTAATAGGAACGGGATAAAAAACAGTTGCAATATCATGAAAACCATCTTCTCTTTTAGACAGAATATTTAATCCGAGATTTATTTTGCAATTGGGAAATACGATCAATGGTAAATGATTAATGGTAAATGTCAATTATTACATGGATTCAATCATTAACAATTAATAATTAACCATTAACAATTATTTTCTCGCTGCGATCTCATCTCTTATGGCAATTGCCCTGATGTAATCTTCCTGTTCTAACACTTCATTTAAAAGAGTATTCAATTCTTCTAAAGACATTGATTTTAAATTATCGCTTCCGCCTGTTTCAGTGGTGATAGGAGTTGGCGCGCCTGAAGCTGATTTCTTTTTCTTGTCGTCATCTTCCATTAAAATACCGGCGCTATCTAAAATATTATCGTATGTAAATATCGGGCAGCCAAAACGAACAGCCAATGCCAATGCATCGGAAGTGCGTGAATCTATTTCAACGGTATCAGCTTCGCTGCTGCAAACTAATTTGCTATAAAAAATTCCTTCCTGTAGGTCATTGATTACGATCTCATGTAGGTCAACATTAAAAGCAAGCATAAAATTTTTCATAAGATCATGAGTTAATGGGCGACTTGGTTGCATTCTTTCCAGCGCTACGGCAATTGCCTGCGCTTCAAAACCTCCTATAACAATTGGTAAACGGCGCAAACCATTTACTTCACCCAATACTACAGCATACGAATGTGTTTGCGTAATGCTATGTGATAATGCCACGATTTCCAGTTCTATTTTCTTCATAAAATGACTACGAAACTAAGGGATTTTGAGAAAATAATTTATTGTTTTCTCCAGTTGTATTTTTTATACGTGCTGTGTTAAATTCCTTTCAATTTTTTAACCGCTGCCGTGATCTTTGGTACAACCTCAAAAGCATCGCCGACAATCCCATAATCGGCCGCTTTAAAGAATGGCGCTTCGGGGTCTTTATTAATTACAACGATCACTTTGCTTCTGTTTACACCCGCCAAATGCTGTATGGCACCGGATATACCGATAGCAATATATAAATTAGGAGCAATGGCTAACCCTGTTTGTCCAACGTGTTCGTGATGAGGCCTCCAGTCAGCATCAGCTACTGGGCGACTGCAGGCTGTAGCTGCACCTAAAGCCTTAGCCAGATCCAATACAATACCCCAGTTTTCAGGGCCTTTTAATCCACGGCCACCACTTACTACTAATTCTGCTTCGCTCAGCGGTATTTCGCCGGTTACTTTATTAGTAGCCGTTACTTGGACTTTTGGCGCATCAATCGTAGCGGCAAAATCAGCAACTTCTGCAGATCCGGTTCCGGCAGTAAAACTATAAGAATTCGGACTTAATGATATGATCTTGATAGGCGTATTAATGGCAATATTGGCAAATGCTTTACCGCTGAATACACTTTTCTTCACCACAAAGCCTTTGGTCGTATCCGGCAAAGCGATCGCTCCTGAAACCAGGCCGGCTTTTAATTTAACGCTCAAACGTGGCGCAACAGATTTTCCTGCAAAGTTGTTTGATAAAACAATAACAGTAGCTCCGGTTGTTGTAGCAGCCTGTGCGATCACTTTGGTAAACAACTGTGCATCTAAACTATTCAGTTTTGAATCCTTAACGGTATGCACTTTTTTAATGCCGTATTTTCCTAAAGAAGTAAGGTCATCTGTGATATTACCTAAAACAATTGCTTCAGCAGAAGTGCCTGATTGTTCTGCAACTTTTGCACCGTAAGCAGCAGCTTCTAAAGATGATTTCTTTATTTGTCCATCTGCCTGATCTATAAATATTAGTACTGACATAATTTTAATTTTAAAAGTTCAACAATAAAACAATCTATCCATTAAATCACCTTCGCTTCATCATGCAATAATCTAACAAGTTCTTCAGGTGTATCAGCACTGATTAATTTAACCCCCGCTTTAGCAGGAGGTAAATCAAATGATGTTATACTGGTCAATGCTTCAACAGCAGCAGGTTCAACAACTTTTAAAGGTTTTGTCCTGGCACCCATAATGCCTTTCATGTTTGGTATACGTTGTTCTGCCACGCCTTTCTGGCAACTCACTACAACAGGTAATGCTACTTTATCAGTTTCTTCGCCACCTTCGATCTCGCGGTTGATCGTCGCTTCTGTTCCGGCAATATCAAATTTTGTTGCCAGGGAGATATAAGGCATATCCAATAATTCTGCTACCATTCCCGCGATCGAAGAGCCGTTGTAATCAATAGTTTCTTTACCGGTAAAGATGATATCATATGCGCCTTCTTTAGCAATAGCTGCTATCTGCGAAGCGATGTAAAAACTATCATGGCTATCAGCATTTACCCGGATGGCCTCATCACCGCCGAGGGCCAATGCTTTTCGGATAATGGGCTCACTGTCTGCCGTAGCAACCGTAATTAAATGAATAACAGTATCAGCAGCGGCTTCTTTCAATTCAATAGCACGAACCAGTGCATACCATTCGTCGTACGGATTGATGATCCATTGTACGCCATCAGAAGCGAATTTCGTATTGTTATCGGTGAAGGCTATTTTTGCAGTGGTATCAGGTGTTTTACTGATGCAAACGAGAATCTTCATATAGCTTGTTTAGTTAGTAAATAAGTTGTTTATGCAACGTTTGTTAAAGTTAGAAGTAAAAAATGAAAAGTAAAAAATAAAAAGCAAAAAGCGTTACGCGTTTTGCAAGCATTCAGCATATCATGGAAAGAATAGATAAATTAAAAGAATTTTTAGCAGCATCACCGGAAGATAGTTTTTTGCAACATGCATTAGCACTCGAGTATGTTAAAATAGATAACGATGCCGAGGCGAAAAAATTGTTTACAGCCATCCTGGAAAGAGAACCGGGTTATGTTGGCTCGTACTATCATCTGGGAAAATTGCTGGAAAGAACAAACGAAATTGCACAAGCAATAAACACCTACGAAAAAGGAATGGCGGCGGCAAAAAAAGCAGGTGATAACCATTCTTACAATGAATTACAAGGCGCTTATGAAGATATAACTGATTAAGTTTGTCTGAATTGGGATTCGTCTGATTAATGGATTATTGGGTTTAAGAATATGAGATCCTATTAATCAGGCGAATCCCAATTCAGACAAGAAATTCGCTCACAAAAAACGACATGAACCTACTTCAGCAATATACTAACTACATCAAATCACAAGATCTTTTTCAACAAAAAGACAGGTTGTTGATTGCCGTAAGCGGAGGTGTAGATTCTGTGGTATTATGTGAATTAACTAAACAAGCCGGATATACTTTCGCCATTGCACATTGCAATTTTCAATTAAGAGGGGGGGATAGCACCCGTGATGAAAAGTTTGTACATGAACTGGCTGCGAAGTATGGCGTACCATTTTTTGTAACACATTTTGATACGAACATCATCTCTAAACAAGAAAAAAAATCGATCGAAGAAACAGCGAGAGACCTGCGTTATGAGTGGTTCGAAGCAATTCAAAAAGCAAACGGATTTGATTATATTTTAACGGCACATCATGCGGATGATAATATTGAAACGGTGGTAATGCAATTTTTCAGGGGCACAGGCATTAAAGGGTTGCGGGGTATCTTGCCAAAACAGCATCGCATTATCCGTCCATTATTATTTGCAAGAAGAGCTGAGCTGGAAATATTTTTAGCAGAGAATAATTTGCAGCATGTTACGGATCATACTAATTTGGAAAGCGATTACACAAGAAATCATTTTCGAAATAATATTTTGCCATTGATCGAAAAAAGTTATCCCGGTGCTCAGGAAAATATTTTAAAAAATATCAGCAGGTTTACCGGCGTAGCATTGTTGTATGAACAATCGATCGATCAGCAAAAGAAAAAATTACTGGAACATAAAGGCAATGAGGTACATATTCCTGTTTTGAAACTATTGAAAACGGCTCCCCTAAAAACGGTGGTGTATGAAGTGATAAAAGACTATGGTTTTAAGGCTCATCAAACAACAGATGCGATCGCATTATTACAAAGCGGGACCGGAAAATATATTCAGTCACCAACACATAGAATGATCAGGAACCGAAACTGGATCATCATTACACCCAATCAATCAGGCGAAGCACAAAATATCCTGATCGAAGAAAATGACACCAGGATCGGGTTTGGCGGCAGGTTTATCGAACTGCAAAAATTTCAAAATACAAATTATAAGATCCAAAATAATACAACGATCGCGCAGGTGAGTCTGGATGCAATTACATTTCCGGTGCTATTACGCAGATGGAAGCAAGGAGACTATTTTTATCCGTTAGGTATGCAAAAAAAGAAAAAGCTTAGCCGCTTTTTCACCGATCAAAAATTATCGTTGAGCGATAAACAAAACGCCTGGGTGATCGAGATGGACAAAAAAATTGTATGGATCGTTGGCCTGCGTATTGATGACCGGTTTAAGATTGTTCCTTCAACAAAACAAATACTAACAATAACGGTTAGTACATAAATGTTTTTCTAAAATCAAATTCTTTTATCGATTCGATAAAGTTCCCAACAATAGGTTCGTTTGAGAATAGCGGTGCCATTGCTAGTACAAATACAACTCCAAACAAAGCCCCCCAAATATGCGCAGAATGGTTGATAGAGCTGCCTTTTCTTTTCGATAAGAAATAGGAGATGATCAGATAGATCGTTCCAAATAAAAAACCGGGAATAAAAACAGGGATAAATATCAATCCAACACCTTGTAAAGGATTCATCGTAATATAAGCAAATACCACAGCGGAGACGGCGCCCGATGCACCCAGACTCCTGTAATAATGATTGTTTTTATTTTTAAAAAAAGTAGGGATCAAACAAACACCCAAGGCTAATACATACATGATCAGGTAAAGTGCTTTTCCTTTATTATCAAAAACATATTCGAACATATATTCCGTTCCCGTTTTTTGCTGGCCTTGCCCAAAAAGAAATAAAGCATACATATTAAATATCAAATGTGGAATATCTCTATGTACCAATCCACAAGTAAAAAAGCGATACCATTCATTATTTTTAATCACTGCGGGCGGATAAAAAATTAGTCTGTCAACTACATGGTCGTTATTAAATCCCCAAAAAGAGATAAGACTTGTTACAATAATTATGTAGAGTGTAATGCTAATTGTCATTTGTACTTATTGGTGATGATATTTTTCATTTCGCAGAATACTGCAAGCGCGGTAGATCTGTTCAGCTAAGATAAGTCTTACCAATTGATGCGGAAATACTAATTGTGATAAGCTCCATTTATAATTAGCTCTCGTTAATACAGCATCGCTTACGCCGTAAGCCCCACCTATTAAGAAGATGATATTTTTTACACTCTCGTTGCCCCGTGCTTGTATAAAAGCGGCCACGCCTTCGCTGTTTAATTGTTTTCCCTTTTCATCCAGCACTACTAAATAGTCGTCTTTTTCTAAAAGGTTCAGTATTATTTCACCTTCTTTCTTTTTTAGGTCGGTTTCGCTTAGGGTCGCAGCATTTTTGGGCATGGGAATGATATGCCATTCAGCAGGGTAATAATTGCTGATACGCTTGGTAAACAGCTCTATTCCTTCCTTTACATATGGCTCATTTGCTTTGCCAACCGACCAAAACTGTAGCTTCATTTAATAGTTTATATGGCAAAAATGCGGAAAGAGTTGGGATGAATAAAATAAATCTCTATTTTTGCATCCCGTTTGAATCGAAGGGTAGTATTTAACTACTGTTAGAAACAAGGAAAAATGGCTGCGTAGCTCAACTGAATAGAGCGTCTCACTACGGATGAGAAGGTTTTAGGTTTGAATCCTAACGCGGTCACTAGAAGTCTCATAGAAATATGAGGCTTTTTTGTTTGATCTTGCCCAGATAGCAGGCAAAAACAAATTCCATAATAGTAAAACATGGTAAGAAACCAGGAATAAAACGATGCATACTCAAACCCTTGCAACTCAACGGTTCTTATTTAATTATACTGGTAATATTTCGTATTCCGGTTATTGATCGGTATTTTCAGGAATATGCGGGCATATATAATTAAATACCCTTCCAAACAACGTTTCAACATTAATCTATTATTAATATTCGCTTTTACACCTGCAATATCCTCTTATATGTAATTTTTTTTATAAAGGATAGGTCTTACGGTAAGTTTGGGCAATAATGAGATTGACGTGCCTATATATACTTATTTTACTTGCCGCAAGTGCCAATGCACAGATAGCTTCAGTAATTGTTGATAAGGCAACAAATAATACGCTTTCTGCTGCAAACATTAGTTTGCAAAATATAAAAGACAGCACGATCAGCAGAACTGTTACAAAGGAAAATGGCTCTTTTAGTTTCAGCGGTGTAACAAACGGACAATATATATTAACTGTTAGTTATGTTGGATATGAAACATATACCGTTGGAGTAGAAATTGCGGATCATACTATTAATACTTTATTGGATACAATAGCATTAAATCATTCAGATAAAAACCTTAACCAGGTGATTGTAACAGGTAAAAAACCTTTTGTGGAATTTAACCCCAATCAAATTACGTTGAACGTGGCGCAGAGCCCTGTTGCAACAAATGGTAGCGCTTACGAAGTGATCAAACGCGCACCGGGTGTTACGGAAAACTTTAACGGATTTACTTTCAGAGGTAAAACGACTTTGGTACTGATCAATGGCAGACAAACATATTTAACGGGTGCTGAACTAAAGCAAATGTTGACAGATATGCCTGCAACGGACATAGATAAAGTACAAATTATTCCTAACCCATCTGCAAAATATGATGCAGATGCGCAAAGTGTTATCGATATTAAATTATTGAAGAATAATAGTTATGGTGTGAACGGTGTATTTACCGGAGCAATAGGAGCGGGTGATGATCTGCGCTATAATGGAGGACTTAGCCTCAACTACCGAAAGAATAGAATAAATATTTACGGTAATTATAATTATGAACACAATCGGCAATTTTACAATATAATAACTGATCACGTGTTAACGCCAACTGATCAGATCATGGAAAATAATCAGGAAGAACGTAAACGGTATAACAATGATTATAAATTAGGAGCCGATTATGCGATCAATAAAACTAGTACTGCCGGTGTTTTATTTTCAGGCTATACTAATTTCAGGAGCCGTAATTCTATAGATAATATAACGCTTACGCATGCAGCTCCTTTGGTAGATAGCTTTTCTACCGTAGCAATGGGCGGCCATGCGGTATTCTCTACTGCAAGCGTAAATGCCTATTATAAAACTTCGTTTGATACTTTAGGAAAGACACTGACCCTGAACGCAGATTATTTTAATTATAATAAAAAATGGAGTGATAATTATCTTACTACTTATACCACGATAGATAATATTGAATACCAGCCCAGCTACGCGCTTAGAGATTCTTCCCCCGGAAATAATAATGTATATTCTTTTGCCGCAGATTATAGTAATCCTTTTAAAAAATATGGCAGGATAGACGCGGGTTTAAAAACAACTTATACAGCAACCGATAATAATGTATTGTGGCAATATAAAAATGGGGCAGACTGGCTGGTAGACACAACTCGTACCAATCATTTTGTTTATAACGAAAATATAAATGCAGCATATATTTCTTACGACAGAACCATTGGTAAATATGAACTAACAATAGGTGTGAGGGGCGAGGAAACCGTAACCCGCAGTAACCTTGTAACAACGAATCAGGTGCATGATTCAAGTTATTTTGGCCTCTTCCCAAACCTGCGCCTGCAATTCACAAAAAATCAAAACAATGTGTTTAGTATCGGTTATCATAGAAGTATTCAACGTCCCGATTTTGATATGATCAATCCTTTTATAGTATATATGAGTGAATACAGCTTTTTTGCAGGTAATCCTTATTTAAGGCCACAGCTGGATAACAATTTTAGTTTTACTTATACGTATAAAAAAGCATTGAACCTTGCAGCCAGTTATTCAGTCGCTACCAACGCTATCGCATCTATTGTTGTAACAGGAAATAATAATTCTGTAGGGATCGTTTCCGGAAATATCAGTACACAAAATGCAGTTAGCTTTTCTGCCAACTGGGGCGGAGATATTTATAAATTCTGGAACGTTAATGTATCAAGCGAAGCAGATTATATAGCGTATAGCGAAGCTTCTACAAATGGTGTTGTAAATAATAATAATATGGGATGGGTGTACCAGGGACAATTACAAAATACATTTAAATTTCGTAAAGGATGGGCCGCTGAAATAGCTACTTATTATCATTCTACTATTCCTTATGGATTTTACCAGATAAAACCTGCTTTCAGAATGGATGCAGGTTTTCAAAAAATTATACTGCACGAGAATGGAAAACTGGCACTTTCAGTAACAGATATTTTTAATACAGAGTCTATCAACTATGGTACTAATTTCATGGGAATAAATGAGACGGTAGATTACAAATCGGAATCAAGGTTTATAAAATTGCAATTCACTTATAAATTTGGGAATAAAAATGTTAAACAGGCAGCAGCAAGAGCAAGTGCGATAGCCGATATCAATAAACGAATGAAAAATTAATATGAATAGTAAGACCACATATTATTTTCATCCTGACCTGGTGCTAAGGGCGCCACGTTTACCGTTGCCGGGGGAATTGACCGCGCAAACATTGCCTGTTTTATTATCTGACCCTATATTTTTAGAATCATTGTATATCGCTTCTCCTGTTGTGTACGATGAATGTATTAAATGGAAGAACGGTGATATCAATGCAAAAAAAGTTGACAGGCTAACAGCAACACTTACTAAATATTATCTGCGCAGCAGCAGCCGTTGTACGCCTTTTGGACTGTTTTCGGGATGTAGTTTTCTTGAATGGAAAAATAATGCGGCACCAATAATACTGGATGAAAATGTTGACAGGCATATTCGCTTAGACATGCATTACCTGTGTATGCTGGCACAAAAAATAGCAACTGCGCCGGGCATTACAGAATTATTGACCTACTATGTAAATAATAGCGCTTACAAAATAGGAGATGAATTAAGGTATGTTGAATATTTATTTGTTGATGGATTTAAGAAATACCAGATAACGGCCGTTCAACAAAGTGAGTACTTGACAAAGATCACAGAAGCAGCGAAAAACGGTAAAAAGATAAACGAACTGATAACTTTGATCGTTGATGAAGATATCAATGAAGAAGAAGCTAAAGCGTTTGTATATGACCTGATAGACGCACAGGTAATTACAAGTGAGTTAGAACCCAGGTTAACAGGTAATGGCCTTCTGGATCAGATAATAACAACGCTTGAAAAAATAGCCAAACAACAGCCTGATGTAGAAAACATTTTGCGTGTACTGCTTACCGTACAACAAAAATTACAGGCTATAGCATCCTTAAAATCTGATCATGTAACTGCTTACAGGGATATCATAACATTATTAAATGAAGTAGAACCTGTGGCCGATGAAAGCAAAATATTTCAATTAGACAGTACAAAAAAAATTACAACAGGAAGTGTCGATGTAAATATTCACGATCAATTGCAGGATGCGCTGACTATTTTAAATAAATTATCGACACCCTATAAAAATAAAAACCTTGCATCTTTTTCAAGAGACTTTTATGATAAATATGGTGATGAAGAAATGCCATTGTTACAGGCATTGGATACTGAAACAGGTATAGGGTACATTAATAATGATGCAGGATATTTAACACCATTGATCGATGATCTTATCTTGCCAGCAAAAAAAGAAGCGACACAACTGAACTGGGGTAAGATCGAACAGTTGTTGCATAAAAAACTCCAGGCAAAGCTTACCAATAATAGCATTGAAATAAGTGACGAAGACCTAAAAGACATAGAAGCCGATTGGAAAGACCTGCCTGCTTCTATGTCTATGTTATTTAAAATAATTGATACAGGTAAAGATCTTATTCAGGTAGATGCCGTAGGAAATTCAACTGCAGCTTGTTTGTTAGGAAGGTTTGCGCATACAGATCAACGTATCAATAAAATATTGTATGATATAGGTAGTAAAGAGCAGGAAAATAAACCAGGCACTCTATATGCTGAGATCATTCATTTACCCGAAAACAGAATGGGCAATGTATTATTGCGTCCTGCCTTCCGCGAATATGAAATACCTTATCTGGCACAATCAGCCGTGCCGATCGAAAAGCAAATTGATGTAAGTGATCTGTATATATCAATAAAAAATGGCGTTATTTTTTTACGGTCAAAAAGATTGGATAAACAGATCGTTCCACGTTTAAGCTCGGCGCACAATTTCTATTTTAATTCTTTACCCGTTTATCAATTCTTATGCGATCTGCAAACGCAGGATATCCGTAGTGGCCTGGGCTTTTCCTGGGGAAGCATTGATCAGTTGTATACTGCTCTGCCACGGGTAACGTATAAGAATACGATAATCTCTCTGGCAAAATGGTATTTTACCGCACAGGATATTAAACACCTGATAAAGACTGAAGCTATTGTTATGGAAGATGTGTTGTCTTTTAAACAGGCTCATCAGTTACCTCAGCATGTTGTATTAACGGATGGTGATAATGAATTGCTTGTTAACCTGGAAGATAAATTGTCCGTTACGGTTTGGATAAATACAATTAGAAAGAAAGCCGATTTCATTTTAAAAGAATTTATCTATCCTGCAAACGGCGTTACTGATAAACAACAGCATATTTATTCCAATCAATTTATTGCTACACTTTTTAAAGAAGCAACTGTTGAAAAAAACGTACTCTTATCTACACCTGCTGAAAAAAATGAATCTGTAGAAAAGTCTTTTCCTTTGGGATCTGAATGGTCTTATTATAAATTGTATTGTGGGTTAAAAACGGCAGACAAAATTTTAGCCGAAGCTATCAAACCGCTTGCAGATGACTTGTTGCGCCAGGGCCTGATCGATCAATATTTTTTTATACGCTATTACGATCCTGAATTTCATATCCGCCTGCGCTTTCATTTGACCGATATTGAAAAGATCGGAGAAGTAATACGATTGATAAATATTTACCTTGCGCCTTTTATAGAAAACAGGTTCATCTGGAAAGAACAGGTTGATGTATATGTTAGAGAATTGGAAAGATATGGCAGCAAAACGATCAGCATTGCCGAAAGTTTTTTTTATTATGATAGCGTTGCCTTACTCGAAATGTTAGAGCTGACAGAAGGCGATGCAAGAGAGGAAATAAGATGGGTATGGGCAATAAGAGCAATAGACGAATTGTTGAATTGTTTCAGCTTCTCCTTAAAACAAAAATCTGAGTTGTTAACTGCACTCAAAGATTCTTTTGCTGCTGAATTCAATGTAGACAAACCTTTAACGCTTCAATTGAACGACAGGTTCCGCGAACACAAGCAAGCTATTGAACAAATAATGAACAGGGAATATGAAACCAAAAGCGAACTTTTTCCACTCATTGAAATATTGTACAGGAAGAACGAACAATACTCAACAATAGCAGCACAAATAATTCAGCTGAGTAAAACCAATCAACTGGAAATACCATTGAACGAGTTTATCAATAGCCTGATCCATATGATGTTGAACAGGATAATAAAAGCACAGTCAAGATTGCATGAAATGGTGATCTATAATTTCGCAAGCCGGTATTATCAATCTACCATTGTTAAAACAGGTATCGACGAAAAAGTTTAAAAATTAAAAAAGATAATTCCGAATGATAAAAAGGTTTCCACATTACAGACAATACGACGAAATGGATTGCGGTCCAACTTGCCTTCGTATCATCTGTGAATATTACGGAAAGAAATTTTCGTTGGAATACCTGCGCCAGCTAACACATGTTACAAGGCTCGGCAGTAATTTTTTAGGGATAAGCGAAGCGGCAGAAAAATTAGGGTTCAGAACGATCGGTGCAAAACTATCTTACGAGGACTTATCAACTGAAGTACCGATGCCTTGTATTGCTTATTGGTACCAGCGCCATTTTATTGTTATTTATAAGATCACAAAAAATAAAGTGTATGTGTCGGATCCTGCACATGGAATTATTAAATATACAAAAGCCGAATTTTTAAAAGGCTGGGCCGCAGATGGTGTTGAAGGTGTGATCTTATCGCTTGAAATTACACCTGATTTTAATGAAGTAGCAGTTGATCAGCAAAAGCAAACGGGCGGATTGTCATTTATATACAAATACCTTTTACAATATAAACAGCTTTTAATTCAGCTGATATTAGGGTTAGTGGCTGAGAGCCTTATCCAGCTTATATTTCCGTTCATCACGCAGGCGATCGTAGATAAAGGGATACGGTATAATAATTTAAGTTTCATTTACCTCATGTTACTGGCTCAGCTGTTATTATTTCTTGGTAAAACAAGTGTGGAAGTTTTGCGTGGTTATATATTGATGCATTTAAGTACCCGCATCAATATTAATTTATTGTCAGATTTTTTTATCAAATTGATGAAATTGCCTTTAGGTTTTTTTGATGTAAAGATGACGGGCGATATTCTGCAACGTATACAAGACCATCAGCGCGTAGAAACATTTCTTACATCGGGTACGGTAAATGTTGCTTTTTCTTTTATTAATATTTTGGTTTTTAGTGTAGTGTTATTTATTTATAACCCACTGATATTTGCCGTTTTTGTAGCAGGCAGTATTTTATATTTCATCTGGGTGTTTTTGTTCATGAAACAAAATGCATTGCTCGATTATAAACGCTTTGATCAGTTAGCACAGAACCAGGAAAAAAATCTTGAACTGATATATGGTATGCAGGAAATAAAACTGCACAATGCCAGCACAAAAAAAAGATGGCAGTGGGAAGACCTTCAGGCAAAGCTGTTTAAAATAAATCTAAAAGGTTTACGGATCAAGCAAATGCAGACCAGCGGCGCATCGTTGATCAATGAATTAAAAAATATCATCGTTTCTTTTTTAGCGGCTAAGCTGGTAATAGAAGGACAGATATCATTGGGTGTGATGTTATCCGTATCCTATATCATCGGGCAATTAAACTCGCCGATACTGCAGCTTGTAGAGTTTACGGAGCTATGGCAAAATGCACGTTTAAGTATTGCCCGCATCAACGAGATTCACAATAAACGGGATGAAGAAAATATAAACGATGAAAAAATATCATCGATCACTGACGGTGATATTTCTTTAAAAGATGTTTCTTTTAGTTACGATGGTACCGCAGCACTGAAGCCAACGATCGATAATATTAATTTGATCATCCCATATAAAAAAGTAACTGCGATCGTTGGATCGAGCGGAAGTGGTAAGACAACTTTAATGAAATTATTATTGAAATTTTACGAACCTTCGGCGGGAGAAATTTTAATTGCTAAAGATTCTATCGCTACTATTGCACATAGTATGTGGCGCGAAAAATGTGGCGCTGTGATGCAAGACGGATATATTTTTAATGATACCATCGCGTATAATATTGGAATAGGCGAGGAGGTAATTGATACGGAAGCTTTGCTGAATGCCAGCAGGATAGCCAATATCCATGAGTTTATTACTGAATTGCCATTGGGATATAATACTAAGATAGGGCAGAATGGAATGGGGTTGAGTGCCGGACAAAAACAACGCATTTTAATTGCACGCGCGGTGTACAAAAATCCGGATATATTATTATTTGATGAAGCAACAAGTGCGTTGGATGCAAAAAATGAACGTATCATTATTGAAAACCTGAACAATTTTTTTAAAGGCAAAACCGTTGTCGTAATTGCACACCGCCTTAGTACAGTAAAAGATGCCGATAAGATAATTGTAATGGAAAACGGAGAGATCATCGAAGAAGGATCACATGACGATCTTGTTTCATTGCGTAACTCTTATTTCAACTTAGTAAAAAATCAATTAGAGCTGGGTAGCTAATGGAAAAAATAAATAACGATATCAATCTTACCAACAATGAAGTAAAAGACATTTTAGGAACTCCGCCTAAATGGATATTACGTTGGGGAAATATGGTATTACTTTTGATAATGGTTTTTATGGTAGCTGGCTTACTGTTTATCAGGCGTCCGGAAATCATAGAAGGTACTGTTGTAATAACACCAGTAAAAGAACGGGCTCAACTCTTTGTTCCGTTAAACGCTACGATCGATTCTGTATTTGTAAAAGATGGAGCGATAGTAATTGAAGGAGATAGTCTTTTGACATATACAAGAGTTGCAAAACAGTATACAGTAACTGCTCCTGAATCTGGTATTGTTTCGATAGAACAGCTGATGGAAAAGGGTTCTGTGATCGATCAGGACAGTGAAGTGATCAATATTAATCCTGCCAATCAAACCTATATTGTAAAAGGTGTTTTCCCTGGTTCAGCGATCAATAAGATCCATTTGGGACAATCACTTGGCATAAATGTAGATAATTTCCCAAAGGAAGATTATGGTAGTCTTGCTGCAACGGTGGTAACAAAACCGGTACAGGATAGCTTGCATAATACATTGATAAACATTAAGTTAAATAAAAATACTACTACAGAATACGGCAAACTGCTGCCGATTCGAATCCTCGCCAGAGGTACCGGTTATATGGTTATTAGCGATAAAAGGCTAATTACCTGGCTTTTATCCAAATAGCAAACTGGTTTACATAGGGAATAACCCCGTTTACACAAATCATACGCCCATTGGTGTTATTTTTTATGCCTAAAAGCGTATCCCTGCTATGTTTGCACTGTAATAATTCAAACAAACAGTCAACACAAACCTCCAAAACAAAAACATGAAACAAGCTAACAACAACCAAAAATTAGATTTGCAGAAAAAAACTATCAAAAAATTAAGTGTTGCTAACATGGCTCAAATTCAAGGAGGAGCAGCTAGTGCACCGGCTACAACGCCACCACCATCAGGAACACGTTAATACTAATTAATAGAAATACAATATACCTAGATTACCTATAGTCCTTAACCTTGGAAAACGATAATTTATATGAAACAAGCTAACAACCGAAAATTAGATTTGCAGAAAAAAACTGTCAAAAAATTAAGTGTTGTAAACATGGTTAAGATCATTGGTGGAGGAAAGACTAATGCGGGAACTGTACAAGATACTGTGCCACCACCGGGAACACGCTAATACCAGTTAAAAAATAATAAATAAGAATAATAATAAGATTTGCCCAATCCTTAACCCCCGAAAACCAATATTTTTTTGTAATATCATTGTTCAAATGAAGGTAGCTGCCTTAAAAGAGGCTTCCGCTTAAAGTAGAATAAATGAAAATTATAAAAAGAATATTATTACACACTTTATGCTGGTTGGCCTTTTATGTAATTGCTAATATCGAAGGATTAATTATCAGTTACACCATCAGATCGACTTTGGCAGGACTAACATCCTATGGACTGTTGGCCTGCCTTTTTTATTTTATAGCCAATTTCCTTAATCCTAAACTTTTAGCTAAAGGTAGATACTGGGAATTCTTCATAGTCGTTTTTTTTCTTTTTTTCGTTTACAATTATTTGCGCATCTACCAGTTAAGATTGTATGATTATATTTCCCCGGGTTATGAGCTAACCCATACAGATAATGGAACTCCTGTTTCCTTTATTGGTATTTTACCGCGGTCTATTTTTTACTATTTTACAAATACACCTTTATATGTGTGTTATTGTCTTTGGATAAATACAAGAGCGTTGAACAAAAGTATAATTGAACAAGGCGAACTTGCTTTAGAACAAGAAAGACAGTTCTCCGCTTTAAAAACAGAGAGCATACAAAGCGAACTTACTTTTTTACAAAATCAGATCAATCCTCACTTTTTATACAATACCCTTAATTTGTTTTATGCAAAGATGGTTCCTTATAACCTTGATCTTGCCGGAGGCATATTAACGCTTTCAGATATCATGCGGTATGCACTAACATCGCATCAGCAGCATACTGCGGGAAAACAGACCTTATTAACTGATGAAATAGGACATTTAGAAAATGTGATCAAAATAAACCGCCTCAGGTTTCCGAAAAGTATGTACCTGGATTTTGAAGTTAGCGGCGACATTGAGAATGTGCCGATGCTTCCATTGGTGCTGATCACTTTTGCAGAAAACATATTCAAACACGGAGCCGTGCATATTTCTGAATATCCTGCTAAAATAAAATTAACCGTAGTTGATGGTATCATACGCTATGAAACAGTGAATAAAATAAAACTGGGAATGAAGGAACCAAGCACCGGAATAGGGCTGGCCAATGTAAAAAAACGCCTGCAGCATTCATATGGAGATAAATTCAGTCTTGTTACGGGTGATGATGGCGTATTCTATAAGGTAGAGTTAACAATAGATAGTAATATTTAATTACTTTGCAGAATGTATAAATACTAACAAATGATCAATTGCCTAATAGTCGATGATGAATTACATGCGGTTGAATTATTGCAACATTTTGCAAAACAGATACCGACCTTAAATGTAATTAAAACCACTACTGATCCTGTAGAGGCACTGTTATATATCAATGAAGGCAACGATGTGCAACTGATCTTCTCCGATATCCAGATGGCAGATGTATCCGGTTTGGATATCGCTAAAGCAGTAAAGGGCAA
The DNA here is from genome assembly GCA_013288745.1 of Bacteroidota bacterium. GTDB lineage: Bacteria > Bacteroidota > Bacteroidia > Chitinophagales > Chitinophagaceae > Ferruginibacter. The sequence goes on along the minus strand of JABDBG010000012.1, from coordinate 6,196 downwards.
ATGTAAACTGATCTTTGTAACTGCCTACAGTGAATTTGCATTGCAGGGCTATGAAAATGATATCGTAGATTATTTATTAAAACCTGTTTCTTTTCCGCGGTTTTTAACAGCTGTTCAAAAAGCAGAAAATATGCTGGCGCCGCGCATCAGTCCTAATCAGGCAGCAGAACAAAATGCCGCAGATCATATTTATGTGAAGATGGGAGTGAAGGGCAAACTGCTTAAAATAAATTTAGTTGATATTGATTACATAGAAAGTAACGGTAATTATATTTATATCTATCATGAAGGAATAAGAACATTGGCGAATTCAAGCATGAAGGAAATAGAAAGCAAATTACCTCCATCGATGTTCATACGCGTACACAAATCTTTTATCGTTTCGATCGATCGTATCACAGGTATTGAAGGCAACAAAATATCATTGAAGAAAAATATCAAAGCAGAAATTTTACTGGGCGATACTTACCGCAGTTATTTCTTTGAAAATATCAATAAGAAAACATTAGGATAAAGAACGTGATAACATTGTAATAAAAAGTCCCGAAATTATTCGGGACTTTTTATTATTTTTTGAGAGTAGTAAGCAATCATTTAAAAAGCGTCAACTTCAATGTCATTGCCATTTTGTGCAAGACTGTACCCGGATGAGTGGACTAAAGTTGTGTTTCCATTGTTCCAGATAACTGTGATGTCTACATCAAAGTCCCAGCTGTCGTTTTTATTAGGAATAACGTGTAAATTAAGTGTGCTGTTTTGCAGATCCTTATCAGAATATTCTCCTTGTACACTAAGATCAACTGCGTTGGTCATATTTTTTTCGAATTTTCCAAACTCGCCACTCTTCGAAGCCATTACTTCTTTCGCTGCATTTTTTAATTGAATTTCAATGCCCGTACCTTCATCTTTTAAACCACCTGTAGTAGTAAAAACAACTTCAACGCTTGAAATTTCTCTGTACGGTGGCATTCTTTCTGGAATACCTTTTAATGGGATTGTCGCCAGACAAACTAATAAGAGTAATAACTGTTTCATAATAAAGAATTTTGATTACTGATATTTTTTGACCCAATTAAACTACCGGTCGTTCTATTCAAAACGTGCGAATATTTTATTTAGTATGTCAATACTTTACTTTCTTTTCAGATTCTTTTGTCCGTTTTTCCTAATAGCCTAATTAACTATGTTTTATAATAAAAACTTTGTTGTTTAAACAACATTCTCACAACTAAAACCTTATTTTTAACGTATATGAAATGGTATTTGACTCAAAAAAACCACTATGCAACAAATAAATAAAAAATGCAATTCGACAATATCGATGATGAAAACTGCCCTGATTCCCTTGTTTTTACTGGTTACATTGCCGTCTTTTTCTCAATCAGAACTACCCGTCAATACCAAATCCGAAGCGATAAAATCCTTTGTAAAAAAGCAAAGTTTCATTTACGCAACCAAAGATTCCGTTCAATTAGGATTAGATCTTTATACCAGTGATTCTGCAAGAACCAATACTAAAAAACCTTGTGTGATCTTTGTTTTTGGCGGTGGCTTTGTAATGGGCAGACGGGATGCACATATTTATAATACCTATTTCAATAGCCTGGTTGAACATAATTATGATGTAGTATCTATCAGTTACCGCCTAGGCTTAAAAGGCGCATCAAAAGTATCAGCGTTCAATATCAAACCATTGAAGAACGCGATTCAAATGGCGACAGATGACCTGTTCGATGCAACGGATTGGGTAGTGGTACATGCAGACAGTTTGAACATCGATACATCCAAGATCATAATATCCGGATCAAGCGCAGGAGCGATCGCGGTATTGCAAGCAGATTTTGAAAGAGCCAATGGAAAACCTGCAGCGCAGAAATTACCGCCGCATTTCAGGTATGCGGCAGTGTTAGCATATTCCGGCGCTATATTAAGTTACGATGGCAGGTTTAAGTATAAAACAACACCGGCGCCCACAATGATGTTCTATGGCACGGCAGATAAAATTGTTCCTTATAATAAGATACGCATTTTCAACAGGGGCATGTACGGCTCAAGCTGGATCGCGAGAACCTGCAAAAAAGAAAACCATCCTTACTATATATACAGGGCAGAAGGGCTCGGACATGAGATGTCTCTATTACCAATGATAGATCAGCTACCAAGGATCTACGATTTTCTGGATCAGTATGTAATGCAGCATAAACAATTGCAGATCGATATATCATATCACGATCCATCGATAAAACCATTAATGACAATGACACCCACAGAATTATACAAAAAGCTTGGCGCAAAAAAATAAGCATTCAGTTTTTTTGCCGTGCTGAGGAACGAGCATCTTTTCCTTACTGTAGAAGAATGATTGTTTAAAGATCAGATCCTTCGTTCCTCAGGATGACAAAGAGCTTCTATAATTTGATATTTTTTATATTGAGAATGTCTAAAGTAATACAAATGCTCAATGATCAATGTTCAACGATCAATTCTCAATGTTGAAAACCTGACTATTTACTGTTGATTACCACTCGCTAATTCTACCAGTTCCTACGGAAGCGCCTCTTTGGCTGCGGTGCCAAGCGAAGCGAGGCAGACAAAATCATGCGAAGCAGATTTTAGTCAGCGGCCAAAGCAGCGCTGGAGAAGGAACACAGCCCAGCGGCTATGAGCGACAAAGACCCAAAAAATTACAAACTGGTATGGTGGATCAAGGCTTATTCTCACCGGGAAGCCAGTTTTTCCTAAGTGAAATAATTGTAATAAAGAAATACAAATGTTCAACGATCAATTTTCAATATTGAAATTTCTCCCTGATCAACCATTTGCTAAATCTACCACTTCCTACGGAAGCGCCTCTTTGGCTGTGGTGCCAAGCGAAGCAAGGCAGACAAAATCATGCGAAGCAGATTTTAGCCAGCGGCCAAAGCAGCGCTGGAGAAGGAACACAGCCCAGCGGCTATGAGCGACCAAGATCTAAAAATTACAAACTGGTATGGTGGATTAAAAAGTATTTACCGGAAAGCAAATAAAAAAGCCTTCCACATTAGCGGAAGATCTTTTTATTTAAGAGTAGTATGTCTTTATTTTTTAAAACGAATATTATAAGATGCAGCAATACCTAAATTTTGTACATCATTTGAATTTGCATTACCATCGCTAACAAATACCTGGTTGTAGAAGGCATAAAAATTCCAGCTATAGTTATGATAACCCAACTGCGGTTTAATGTAAACACCACCTGTTGGCGTATTATTGCCTGTTAAGAAAGAGTATCCACCATCAATACCTGCAAAAAAACCTGTAGGGTGACAATAATACCTAAGCATGACACCGGCTGGGATAACACCAAAATCACTGGCACCGTTCTTTGCAAAGAAGTGAGTGTAACCTGTAGTAAGGCCCAATCCAAAATGCCTTGTCCTCATTAACTGTCCGCTTACTATTGCGCCTCCGGCAAAAGAACTGTAATTAGAAAGATTACCAACAGGAACACTTGCTTCAAGACCTACCTTTAACCAGGAATCCTTTGGTGTAATTTCGTTTGTTTGCGCAAAAGAGTGCGCGCTAATACATAATGTAATTAGTCCGAGTAAAATTTTCTTTGTCATAATTGGTTGATTTTTAAATGCTTGTTTTTGCTATAATTTCAAACGGCATGCCAAAAGTTATTTGCTGTGTTAACAGGCGTTCTTGTTGCCTGGTAATTTAATTGGGGAAAAATTGGTACAGCAGCAGGCTATTTTAAAATAATCAATACTTGTTTTTTACGGTTTGATTATTGTCTTGTATCAATGATGATAAAAAAATATCCTTTCTTCTTAAAAAGTACGATCATATTATTTGGCCTCATACTTTTTTTCTACGTGTTGTTGAACCTGCGTGAAATATTGGTGCCGCTGGCATTTGCCTTATTGCTGGCTATTTTGCTGAACCCAATTACCAATTGGCTGATGCAAAAAAAGATCCCCAAAATAGCAGCGATCGCTATTGCTATTCTTATTGCATTTTTGATATTGGTAGCTGTTCTGTTTTTCTTTTATTCGCAGCTCGCAAGTTTTAGAACGGAGATACCGATGTTGAAGAAAAAGTTTGCAGAAATGTTAGCAGCATTGCAGCAATGGCTGCAGGGAAGCATGGGCATACCAATGGCGCAGCAGCAACAATATGTTGCCAGTACAAAAGCAAGTATCAAACCGCTGATAGGTGCAACAATCGGCGACCTATTAGGTTCGCTGACAGCAACTTTTTTATTACCTGTCTACACTTTTTTATTGTTGTACTATAAAACAATACTATTGAATTTTTTGTTTGAAGTTTTTGAAGATGACCATTCAAAAGAAGTAGGCATCGTGATACACGAAACAAAAGGCGCTATACAAAGTTATATGATCGGTTTATTGGTGGAAGGATTGATAGTAGCAACACTCAACGCAATTGCTTTAATGATACTCGGTGTAAAGTATGCTATTTTATTAGGCGTGATAGGAGCGATAGTAAATGTATTGCCGTTTATCGGCGGCATACTCTCCGTGCTGTTTCCGCTGATCATTGCAACGGTTACAAAAGATGGTTACAACACGCAGATAGGTATTGTAATATCCTATATCATTATACAATTTGTAGATAATCACTACCTGGTGCCGGTAATAGTAGCATCCAAAGTAAAGATCAATGCCTTAATATCTATCGTGATCGTTTTATTGGGCAATGCACTTTGGGGAATACCCGGCATGTTCTTATCCATACCTGAAATGAAAGCCTGGGGCAGGTTATTGGGAACTGAAGTTCCTACGCGGAGAAAGGGTAGGCGGGTTTTGAAAGAAAAAATATAGCTAAATAATTGATAATAAATGTAATATAAGTTACCTCATAGAAATATGAGGTTTTTATATATGTGGAGACAAATACACAATACAGTTATGATTCTATATATTTGGAGATATAATTTATCCAAAACTAACTATGAAATTAGAAAATGTACTTGAACGACTTAATTCTTTTGAAAAAAATTCGTTTCTAAAAATTATCGATGGAATACTTACTGCTAAGCCTAAAAATGCAGCAATCGTTGATAAATTATTAAGTGATTCTAGCAGAGATTTAAAAAATATGGACAACATTAATGTTGCCAAGGTTTTTAATTTAGTTGAAGAAGAATTTCTTGATTATACTAAATCTCAATTAGTAGATACAGAATCGCAATTAGATATTTTAATAGACATCATTTCTAGAGATGGGAGTTGCATAATGAAGCAAGAATGGTTTGCTAGGCTTTATGAAAATGAGCTACTTAATTTAGATAAAAAGTTAAAAGCATTCCAAGATTCAATAGAAAATGAAAAGTCAGAAATTGATCCACAAAGACTGAGAGATTATAAGATATATAAATCCTGTGTTTATACAGCATATTATAATGATGAGGTTAATAACCAAGACAAGAAAATTACGGCTGATGAACAATCAATACTGTTAACGCTATCAACTCAATTAGGTCTTTCGCAGGAAGAAGTTAAGCTTATTAATTATTTAATAATTCCTGTTAGAAAGCTTGACATCGATACAGTTATTAATGAATTAAAAGTTGCGGGTGTTATTTTTCATTCGAAAAAGAATAACATAATATATGTAGCGGATGATGTCGTTCGAATTTTAAATAAAGCAAGAGGTAAAGAAGTTAACGATAAATTTTTTAGGAGAATATTAAGACTTTTAAGAGAACCACAGATAAATCAAATATGCAGAGCTCATAATATAGGATGGCATAATCCTGTACCTGAAAAAATAAAAGAAATTATAAATATCGGTGTTTCATTTTCGCATGTATTATCGTATGAAATATATAAAGACGGAACTAATGTAACAGAGAAGAAACTATTCATAAATGATTTATGGGATAAGAGCTTAAAAATAGCATCTCCATTACGTGGTGTTACGCTTGAAGAAAAAATTTCTAATATAATTAAGTATTTTGAAGATATTGATCGTGACGATAAAATTGGTATTTCAATTGATGGATATGAAAAACTTCTCATTGAAATGGGAGAAGTGTTACCAACTTTAAATCAATTAATAAAAAGTGAATTTGGTTTGCAAGATGATAATACTTTAAGAGCTAAATATTTATTGTCTTATAATATTAAGCCGAGAGATATTCTCGAAGTGACGACGGAAAGCGATCTTGAAATATTTAGCAAAGCAA
>JABDBG010000011.1:5760-43531 GCA_013288745.1 Bacteroidota bacterium | reverse complement strand
ATCAAGTCTCTTCTAGTGGCACCGGATTTTTCAGCTGATTTTGTAAAGGATTGTGGACTTGATTATGAATTGAATTTATCATTGATAACAGCATCTTCATTACTTAAAATTATGAATTGCTTCAAAACTTCTAAACATAAAGAATTTCCATATAATTTATTGATGAGAGATGTCTTGATACAAGAAGACAGAGTATTAGCAGCGATGGAAAAATGACAGGTAAATTCTCTTGCTTAATATGAGATTTCCTAAAGATTACTAAAACTGTATTTAATACAAATCTAAAACTAGCAAAAAAATATCCCACAAAGTTTATACTTGTGGGATATCAATAAGAGTTTAGCAATAATTACTTCTTCTTAGCAGTTTTCTTTTTCGGGGCAATTTTCTTTGGCGCCGCCGCTTTTTTAGGAATAACTGATTTTACTTTTTTCTTTTTCTTTTCGGCCTTTGCTAAATGATCGGCAAAGAACTTACTTGCCTGGTGGAGTTTTTCGTCAAACTTTTTTCCGAATGCTTCTTTGTACTCGCCTAAAGCTTCTCCAATTTTTGTGTAAAAATGTTCGTGAACCTCGGTTCTTTTAGCCGCTTTTTTTGCAGCCGCTTTTTTCTTAATAGCCATGTGTAGTTTTTATTAATGAGTTAATGATCTTAAGGTAATACAAAATTGCGATGTAAAAATATTTCCGACGACCGACCACCGAAGAACAGCGCTTTAATTATTTTAAGTTTACGGTGGTCAGTGGTTGGTGGTCGGTCGTCGTTTATACTTTATTTTTTTTACCCAGCAAACCAAAAAGGCCAAGCAATCCTAATAACCCGAGCCATCCCCAGTTGCATGATCTGGTGCAGGTATTATTATTACCGGTAGCTGCTGTAGATGAATTGGTAGAGTCTGTAGTTGCAACCGAAGAATCTGTATTACTTGCATTGGAAGTTGTACTCGCAGTAGCGGCACCTGTGGTACCAGAAGTACTAGAACTTGTAACAGGTGTTTTTGCAGTGCTTTGTGTTGTTGTGGTACTTGCAGAAATAGGAGAATTCAAAGCTGCTGCCTGCGCCTTTGGAACTGCACCGCTATTGGTAGCTGAATATGGTTTTGCTGCTGCACCCGGTTTAGGCGTATCAACAACAGTAGGGCCTACATCGCCGCCTGTGCTTCCCGAATTTTGCTTTGATTCAACAGTTCCTGCATTTTGAGCTTTTAGAGTGGTGCTTGCAAGCGTAAATACCAGCATGCTTAGAATAAGTGTAAGTTTTCTCATAATCATTTTTTTATAGTAACATAACAAGATGCATACCAGTTTTCCTGTGGAACATTTTTTGCGTACCTTAAACTATGGCAAATACAAGAAGGGACACCAAACGTCACGGCGCAGCGCAGGAAAACGGAGAGCTTAACAAGGTCTCTATTTTTATTGCATTGGCTGCAGACTTAGCGATTGCCATTACCAAATTCATTGCGGCATTTATAACCGGCAGTTCTGCCATGCTATCTGAAGGCATACATTCACTGATCGATTCTATCAATGAGGTATTATTATTACTGGGCTTGCAACAAAGCAAAAAACCGGCAGATGAAGTGCGGCCCTTCGGTTATGGTAAGGAACTATACTTCTGGTCATTCATTGTGTCGATGCTTATTTTTATTTTGGGTGGCGGCGTTTCTTTGTATGAAGGTATCAACAGGCTCATTAATCCGCAGCCTATTACTAATGTATGGTGGAATTACATTGTGCTTGCTGTGGCATTTATTTTTAACCTGCTTTCTTCAATTGCAGCCTATAAAGTATTCGACAAAGAGCGTGGCGACCAGACTTTCTGGGATTCCTTTACCGGAAGTAAAGATCCATCTACTTTTGTAGTGCTTTTTGAAGATGTTGCCGGCATACTCGGAATTGTAGTGGCATTTGTTGGCGTGTACCTCGGCAGTCATTTTAATAACCAATACGCGGATGGTGTTGCTTCTATATTGATCAGTGTTATATTAATTGCTTTTTCATTGCTGCTACTGCGCGAAAGTCGCAGTTTGTTAATGGGCGAAACAATTCGTAAGGAAACACTGGCAGATATTATCGCCATCACAGAATCTGATGCAGCAATTGTAAAAGTGCTGCAGAATTTTTCGATGTACATGGCGCCGGAAGAAGTGTTGTTGCAATTGATGACCGTTTTTCATAAAGATCTTACCACGCAACAAATACTGGAATCTATCGACAGGATAAATAAAATGATCCGTGAAAAATACCCGAGAGTGAAGCAGCTGTTTATTGAGCCTGTGCATGATAATGTTTAATATGTCTTCCCAGCAGAAATGTTTCTTAATTCACCATAGTAGCTTGTATTTTTTTTTGTCTTTGTCGCTCATAGCCGCTTGGCTGTGTTCCTTCTCCAGCGCTGCTTTGGCCGTTGACTAAAATCTGCTTCGCATGATTTTGTCTGCCTTGCTTCGCTCGGCACCGCAGCCAAAGAGACGCCTCCGCAGGAACTGGTGGAATTAGCGAGTAGTTAATTAGTGAAAGGGTTCAACTTTTAGAATTGAAAATTGATCATGAACATTTGTATTTTCTTTGACACAATAATCATTAAACCGGAATCGAAAAATAAAACGTACTACCATTTCCTTCTTCGCTCTGCACCCATACCATACCTTTATGTGCATTGATGATCTGTTTTGATAAATGCAATCCGAGCCCGATGCCTTGAAGGTCCTTTGTTTTCTTTGCGCGGAAAAAACGTTCAAATACATAAGGTATCTCATCTTTTGGAATGCCTTTGCCATTGTCTTTCACCGATACGATCAATTGTTTATCCTTATGTTGTACATCAATAACTATTGCTGTGCCGCGCGTAGAATATTTGATCGCATTATCGAGGTAATTGGTTAATACCTGTATCAGTTTATGTTTATCGCCGGTAATGGGTATGGTTTTAAAACTTTTGATAAAAAGATTACTTTCAGGATGTGTAACGCGTATTGTTTCGATCGCTTCCTGCAAAAATTCCAAAGCAGGGAAGGAGGAATAATTTAATGTAAGGTTACCGGAATTGTTTAAAGTATCCCGGTACAACTCAGCGATAATGCTATTTAACCTGCGAATACTGTTATTGCTTTTATCAATGTAGCTACTGATCTCTTCTGTCTTATTTTCTTTCAACAAATTTTCGATCATGTTATTGTATAAAATAATCGTTGACAAAGGATTTTTAAGCTCATGTGCCACAAAGCCAATAATATCTTCGCGGTTTCTCTCCAGCACTTTTTGAATAGTAATATCATGTGCGGTTAATAAAACGTGATGCTGATTAACGGATTGTTGCATTATGCTGCATTTGCAGGAAAATATTTTTTTATCTTTTTCATCAATAGCAATTTCCAGGTGTGCATTGGAAAAACAGATTTTAGTATCAAGTGCGTATTGCAGTTTAGTAACCAGTGTGCTGTTATCATCATAGGGTAATATGACGGTAGCGAAATTTATTGTTTCCCTTGATCTTTCTTTAAGGTGAAATAATTTATAAAATGCATGGTTGGCTTTTGTTACGTTCATATCGCTATCCAATACGATCACCATATCCTCGATCGATTTGAGAATACTTTCATTGGTCTCGTTCAAACGAAGGATGGATTCATCGGCTTCTTTTTTCTCGTGAATATCCTGTATGATCTTGAGGATGCATTTATCACCTTTATCATTTTTAATTAATAATGATTCACCTGAAACCCAAACAACCTTTCCTTGTTTGTTTACCAGGTAATTATTATCAAAAGCCTGCCCTCTATCGATCACAGTGCTTAGCTCGATCTGTGGCCTGTCTTTTTTCTGATCGTTTTCGGTGAAAAGCATTGAAAAGTTCTTCCCGATCACTTCCCGCTCATATCCAAACGCGCCGGTAAAGGCAGGATTGATATCCAGTATGTTCCCGTTAATGTCAAGCATTATAACGGTATTTTGTTTGGCAGATGAAAATAGGGGTTTAAAAAAATCAAATGACTGAACATCCACTTTTTTAGTACTCATGCTGTGTTTATTATTACAGCTGTTAGAAGCAAAATTAGTACCTCGTTTAGGTTTAAGGAGATTATAGGGATATAATAACATTAAGTGGGGAGTATTATACCCATTAATATAATATTCAATGCTCAATCTTCAATGCTCAACTAAGCAGACTGCCTGCATTGAAAATTGTTCGTTGAACATTGAGCATTGAACATTTGTATTTTTATTGTCTTGAGGCCCAAAGATCCATCTTATCTATCAACACGGTTAACGGTAAACAGCCATCTTTTAGGTATTCATCATGAAAAGCAGCAATATTAAATTTAGCACCTAACTGCTTTTTATATTTATCGCGCAGCGAAATAATAGTAAGTGATCCAATCTTGTAGCACAATGCTTGTCCGGGCCAGGACATGTACCGTTCAACTTCTTCTTCCGCATCATGCTCACTGTAATTATTATTATCCGTCATGAATTTGATCGCTTCCTCGCGTGTTAGTTTTCCAGTGTGCAGACCAACATCCACTACCAAACGAATAGCTCTTAACATTTGATCGCCCAGGGCGCCGATATGCTGAACAGGATCTTTGTATAAACCAAAAGGATAACCCAGTGTTTCGCAATAATGCGCCCATCCTTCACCGTAAGCGCCATACCAGGCAATGCGGCGGAAATTAGGAAGCAGCGTATCTCCTTGTTGTAGGGATACCTGGTAATGATGCCCGGGGATCGCTTCGTGCAGGAACAGCGACGTCATGCCGCAGGTAACATTAAATTTTGTTGCATCAAGGATCGGCACGTAAAAAACTCCGGGGCGGGAGCCATCTGCAGTTCCCGGAATATATTCTGCACTGGCTGATGCGGCACGGAATTTTTCTGTTTCGCGTATCTCGAATTTTGTTTTTGGGAACTTAGTAAAATAGAAAGGCACTTGTTCTAATATACCGGCTTGTATACTTCTGAATCTTTGAATGATCTCGCTATCTGTTTTGAAAGGAAAGAATTGTTTATCCGTATTTAAATATTTAAAGAAAGATTGCAGATCGCCTTTATAGCCCATGGTATCTTTTACGGTTTCCATTTGTTGTTTCAACATAGCAACCTGCTGCAGGCCGAGTAAATAAATACTATCAGGACTAAGATCTGTCGTTGTCCAGTTCTTCACCCAATACGCATACCATCTGTCTCCATCAGGAAGTGAATTAAAACCACTGGTAGCACGAGCCTTTGGCAAATAAACATTTTGAAAAAAGTAAGCCAGCTTCGCATACGACATTGATACATCATTTACAATAGCTGCCTTGTACGCTGCTGTAAGTCTTTGTTTGGTGCTATCGGAAAAGTTAGCAGGCATATTGGTGATGGGCGCATAAAAAATACTTTTTGTGGGATCTGCTACCACCATATCATTATACTGCGGTATCATTTTAAGTACCAGTGCTTTTGGCAACACAATACCACTGGCCATTCCTTTCTTAAAATAAACGATCGCAGAATCTGTCCAAGAATCAAATGCTTTAATGCGGCCAAGAAAATTATCGTAATTCTTTACCGTCTTAAAAGCCTGGTCGCCGCTGCCAGAGCCTAATTGCGCAAACGCGATCGGCGTTCCGCTGATCTGGTTAAAAGGAAAATAATTATCATGGAACTGTAAGGCTTCGAGGTTCATTGCCAGTGTATACTTTAATACATCATAGCTTATCCGGTCATTGTCATTTAAAGCTTTGCGGTTGAATTTTTTTAACTGATCGGTATACTGATCGTAATTATCTTTTAGCTGCTGTATAAAACCATCGGTAAAATCAGCAGGCAGCTGGTCATCGAAACGCTGGTCGCCAATTGCTGTAGCATTCTGCGGATAGAAACGCAACTGATCCTGGTAATAATTTTCAAGCATTTTATTAAATGCTGCATTAGGCGGGATTGGTTTTTTACTTCCTGCATGGGAGAAAACAACAGATACACTCAATAATAAAAGGAGGCTGATCTTTTTCATTGCTTAGACTTTTATAATTGAATTTACTGAAATTTATTTAATCCGCCTCTTTTTGCGTTTTGAACCCCTTAGTGCTCTCTGTGCCTCAGTAGTTTAGATAATATTGGCACAATACTTTCATTGCAAAAAGTATGGAAGACACAGAACAAATATTGGCGATCTCAAAAAAGAAGATCAAGACAATTATAAAAGATCCTGTAAAAACCGCAGAAGCGATCAACTTAGTGTACGTATCAAATACGGATGAAGGGATCAGCAGAATTAAAAAGGGCCAATCCTTCGACTATATCTTCAAAGGAAAAAAACTGACTGATAAAGAAGACCTCGCCCGCATTCATGCATTGGTAATTCCACCGGCCTGGGAAAATGTTTGGATCTGTAAATCATGTAATGGCCATTTACAGGCAACAGGTTTAGATACAAAGAAACGTGTGCAATATAAATATCATCATTCCTGGAACGCATTGAGGAACCATACAAAATTCTACCGCTTGCAGGAATTCGGAAAGTCTTTGCCAAAAATACGACTGGCGCTTGAAAAGGATATTGCCGTGCCGGGATTGCATCAGCAAAAAGTATTGGCAACGATCGTAAGTGTGATGGAAAGAACGCATATCCGCGTAGGCAATAATTTTTATGAAAAATTATACGGTTCTTTTGGTCTGACTACTTTAAAAGATCAGCACGTTCATACAGGAAGTGGAACAATGCATTTTACTTTTAAAGGTAAAAAGGGAGTGTACCACAATATTGAATTGAAAAATAAAAAGCTGGTGCGCATCGTACAACAATGCAAAGATATTCCCGGTAAAGAATTGTTTCAATTTTATGATGACAATGACCAGCGCCATGCGATAGATTCCGGTATGGTGAATGAGTACATCAAAAACATCAGCGAAAGCGATTTTACAGCAAAAGATTTTAGAACATGGGCGGGATCGGTACATGCATTAACAGCTTTTAAAGGATTTCCCGGCGCAGCCAGCAAGGCAGAAAAGAAAAGGAATATGGTTGCCGTATTAGACGAGGTATCGCAACACTTAGGTAATACAAGAACAGTGTGCAAAAAATATTACGTGCATCCGTTGATCATGTCTTTATATGAAGAAGAAAAACTGGATAAATATTTTAAACAGTTAGATAGGATAGGGGTAAATGATGAACATACAAACCTGACTGTGGAAGAACAAGTGTTGATGAGAATTTTACAAACGAATTAACAATGCCTTCGTCCGTTATTTCATATTATCATTATGATGCTGCAGCTAAAATATTGATCATCACTTTTGTTTCAGGCATGGTCTATCATTATAAAGATGTTCCTAAAACTGTTTATGATAAGATGAAATCGGTTACTTCGAAAGGGATATTCTTTAACCGGTTTATTAAGGATCAATATGAATTTGAAAGAGTTGAATAAATGTTCAATTTTCAATGTTCAACTAATGGGATAAGATAAATTGAATGCTCTTCTTTTATTGAGCATTTGTTATAGACTACGATTAATAGTAGTTGCCGATGCCTGCGCCGTAGGCAAAACCACAATATCGCCTAACATAACATGCGCTGGCCTTGATAGTACAAATCCGATCACTTCAGCGATATCCTGCGCTTGCAATGGTTCAAAACCTTCATACACTTTATCAGCTTTTTGTTCATCGCCGTTAAAACGAACTTTAGAAAATTCTGTATTCACTGCACCGGGTGCGATATTGGTGACTTTAATTCCATAAGGATTCAGGTCTAAACGCATACCCGCAGATAAGGCTTCCACTGCGGCTTTTGAAGCACAATACACGTTTCCTTTTGGATAAGTTTCTTTTCCCGCGATAGAACTGATATTAATGATATGCCCTTTTTTATTCTCGATCATTTGCGGTATTACTTCTTTGGAAACATACAACAAACCTTTTACGTTGGTGTCGATCATCAGGTTCCAGTCGTTTACATTTCCGTTTTGTATGAAATCTAAACCAAAGGCATTTCCTGCATTATTGATGAGAATATCTATTTTATTAAATTCAGCGGGCAAAGTTTTGATCGCACTTTTTACCTGTTCCATTTCCCGAACGTCAAATACAAGTGTTGTTACTTTTACTTGTTTTGATAAGGCTGCTTTCAATATATCCAAACGTTCTTTGCGGCGGCCGCATAAAATAAGATCGATGCCTGCTGCTGCTAAGACTTTAGCTGTTGCTTCGCCAATACCTGAAGTGGCCCCTGATATCAATGCGATTCTCTTTTCCATAATTATATTTTTGAGTATACTAAAAGTAAGAAAAAAATATGACCAGCGTCTTACCGTCTTCCCGGCAACAATCTCTTCTAGCCACCATCGCTATTTTTAATCTTTTTAGTTTTTGTCGCTCATAGCCGCTTGGCTGTGTTCCATCTCCAGCGCTGCTTTGGCTGCTGACGAAAATCTGCTTCGCATGATTTTGTCTGCCTGCGCTACGCTTGGCACCACAGCCAAAGAGGCGCTTCCGTAGGAACTGGTAGATTTTAACTGGTAGTTGATAAAGTAGTTAGTTAATTTTCTTAATATAGAATTGATATTGTAAAATATGATATGCGCAGTACAATTATTATTATTACAGTTGAAAAACTACTTTAATGAAACTACCTGCAATTGCTACAAGCGTTTTGATAACCTATACTGAAAATTTTGATGGAGATCCGATCATCGTTCGTTCTCCGGGAAGGGTAAATATTATTGGAGAACATACGGATTACAATGAAGGATTTGTATTACCTGCCGCTATTGATAAAGCAACTTTTATTGCCATCGGTAAAAGAGAAGATGGTACGATCAAACTTGTTTCTAAAGATTACCACGAAAGTTATGAAGCATCTGTATCGGTATTAAAGCCGGTAAAAAGCTGGCCGACTTATATTTTAGGTGTAGTTGATCAGCTGATCAAAAGAGGTCACAAACTTCGTGGCTTTAACCTGGTAATACAAGGCGATGTGCCGATAGGAGCAGGCTTATCTTCATCCGCATCTGTAGAATGCGCCACAGCTTTTGCCCTGAATGAATTATTTCAATTACATATCACTCCGTTAGAATTAATTGATATAGCACAAAAAGCAGAGCACTTGTTTGCGGGCGTATTATGCGGCGTGATGGATCAGTTCATTAGCATTTTGGGAAAGAAGGACCATGTAATAAAACTCGATTGCCGTTCTATGAAATATGAATACGAACCTTTGGTATTAAAAGGAATTAAGATCGTTCTATTTAATACCAATGTAAAACATTCTTTAGCTTCCTCAGAATATAATACCCGCCGGCATGAATGTAATGAAGGTGTTGCATTGGTCAAACAAAAGGTTGAAGGTATCAATAGTTTGCGTGATGTTACATTACAACAATTAAAGCAGTATGTTGATCCTGTAAATAAAAAGATCTATGCACGTTGTAAATATGTAGTGGAAGAAAATATCCGCTTGCAGCAAGTTTGCGAAGCGTTAAAAAAAGGAAATATTTCATCAGCAGGAAATGAAATGTTTGCCGCACATGATGGCTTAAGTAAAGAATACGAAGTGAGCTGTAAAGAACTGGATTTTTTAGTTGATCATGTAAGAAATATCCCGCAGGTTTTAGGTGCGAGGATGATGGGTGGTGGCTTTGGCGGTTGCACTATCAATCTTGTTAAAGAAGAATTCGTAGATGAATTGATCGTTAAGACCGATCGTGCGTACGCACAAAATATGGGGAAGCAATTAACAACCTATATTGCTTCTACCGAAGATGGCGCTTCTTTGATCTATCAATAATAGAAACGAAAAATAGTAGTGCTTTTAAAAGTATCGCCGGGTTTCAATATTGTTGTAGGGAAATTTTCTTTATTCGGCGAGTCGGGAAAATGTTGCGTTTCTAAACAAAATGCTGTGCGGTGATCATCTGTAGTACCATTCGTTAAGACATTACTGCCATCCATAAAATTGCCGCTGTAGAATTGCAATCCGGGTTCTGAAGTTAATACATCCATTTTTATTTTACTGATGTCTCCTTCTGCGCTGGCTGCAAGTGAAAGCGCATTATCTTTTTTATTCAGCATAAAATTATGGTCGTAGCCATTACCATATTTTATTTGGGGGTCATCGGTATTTATATTTTCTCCTATTTTTTTGATCTTTCTAAAATCAAACGGCGTATCATTAACAGGAACAATGTTTCCTACAGGGATCAAATTTTTATTGACCGGCGTATAATTGTCGGCATTGATAGTAAGGCTGTGGTTATTTATATTGCCTCTGCCATTTAAATTGAAGTAGGCATGATTGGTTAAATTAATAATAGTAACCTGATCTGTTGTTGCGGTAAATAAGACCACCATTTCATTATCGTCTGTCAAAGTATACTGAACAAATACTTCAAGGTTTCCCGGGTATCCTTCTTCTCCGTCGGGCGATACATATTTTAATGTTATCGTATTTTTATCTATTGTTATCACATCCCAGACTACAGCATTAAAACCTTTATGGCCTCCATGCAAATGATTGATGTCATTATTCTTTGCTACGATATACTTTTTGTCATCTATGGTGAAAATGCCATCAGCTATCCTGTTGGCATATCTTCCAACAGTAGCACCATAATATGCAGCAGAAGGTTTTTGGTATGTTTCGATAGTATCAAAGCCTGCAATAACATTGATAAGGTTTTGGTTTTTATCGGGCACAAACATATTTATCCAGCGCGCTCCGTAATTTGAGATAGCAGCATGTGTTCCATTTTTATTTTTTAAAATAAAGAGGTCCGTTTGTTTGGCATCAATGCTTTTTTGAAATCGATCTTTCTCGAAGGCAATAGAGTTGTCTGACATAGTTACACTATAAAAGCTGGGGAACAGAGAAGAAGTAATTTTCTTCTATAACAGGTAAGCATTCTTCATAAACCGGCTTCTCATATTTTTTGCCTGTTATAAAATTAGTTTGCTGAATGCTTAGGATATAATTGAATTTATCTATAGCAGATAAAATAAGCTGATAGGCCAGTTCGTAATTTCTTATTTCGCTTTCTTTGATACTGAATTTTTCGAGTGTTTCAAAATAGCATACATTATTTTTATGCTTTACCGTTAGTAAAGGCGAAACAGCCAATTCAAAATAGCCATCTTTTATATCACTTACTGTCAATTCAAAAGAATACATATCAGCAAAAGAATTACTGTTCTCTGCAGAAGATCTTGGCAATGTATTTAGTACAATGCTGCTTTCTCCAATTGTATGGTATTGTAAGGCTTTATTCATTGTAGGTGATAAGTTAGAGAACAAACGTACGGGAATATCCGATACGCGCATGTTACCTTTTTCTTATATTTTATAAACGCAAATTGCCTGCAGTATTAAGGGCAGGCAATCATATAATGGAGGGTGTTAGTAAGTTATTTTTTGGGCTCCGCTTTTTTGGAAGCTTTCTTCGCAGGTTTCTTTACCGGAGCTTTTTTCGCAGGCTTTTTAGCTGCCTTTTTTATCGGCGTAGATTTTGACGAATGCAATTTTTTAGCTGCTTTTTCAACGCCTTCAACGAAAAGCTTGCCTGCTTTCTTTAATTTCTTCTCGAATTTTTTCTCTCCGAGCGCTCCTTTATAGCTATTGAGTGCTGTTGATAATTTGTTATGTATTTCATCATGCAGACTACTTTTTTTATCAGCTTTTTTTGCGGGAGTTATTTTCTTATCAGCCATTTTGTGTTATTTAGTAATGATTTAATAACAGTAAATTAATATAAAATCATTGTAACCAATGTTAACTTTTGGATAAAAGCCCTTTTTTTGAAAGAATTGTATCCTTATTTTTTAAGGTCAACCGGATTTCAGGCAAAAAAAAATAGAGCAGCATTTTTTGCTACTCTATAAAGATTGGTCGTTTATATTTTTATTTCTTCTGTAGTAATTTAAAAAACTGATCTAATTGTGGTAAGATGATGATACGTGTGCGCCTGTTAGCTGCACGTCCTTCTTCTGTAGCATTAGATGCAATAGGAAGATATTCACCACGGCCACTTGCAGAAATACGTGTTGCATCTAAACCATATTTATTTTGCAAGATACGCACTACCGATGTAGCTCTCTTAACACTCAGGTCCCAGTTATCCAATAAAAGTCCTCTTTCAAAAGGTTTGTTATCAGTATGGCCCTCTACCATAAATTCAATATCGGGTTGATTTTTTAATACCAGTGCCACTTTTCCTAAAACTGTTTTAGCCTGATCCGTTACATCATAACTACCGCTTTTAAATAATAGCTTATCAGAAATATCTATATAGATAACGCCTTTATCGATCTTCACATTAATATCCTTGTCATTTAAATTTCCAATTACGCCTTTCAGGTTCTGAACCAATGCGGCATTCATAGAATCTTTGCGTGCAAGGGCAGATTCTAAATTATGGATATAACTATCTTTTGCACCAAGACTATCCAGTGATCTTTGTATGCTCTGTGCCTGTGCGTCGGTTATAACAGAAAGGTTTTGCAATTGTTCCATTGCCTGGCTGTTATTTCCTTTTAAGGAAGCAAGCTGATTATTGAGTGATCCGATGGTTGAATCATCCAATACTCCTTTCGCTTTTAAAGCAGTAAGATTACTATCACAGTTTTTTGCCAATGCATTATATTCTCTGTTCAGTTCATCATATTTAGCTTGAGAGTCTTTATATTTTTTTGTACTCACACAAGAAAAAAGAACAGCGGGTAAAGCAACGATCAGTATTAAATTTTTAATGCGCATATGATTAGATTTTGGGTTGACGTTTAATTGGTACAACAAAAATATTGAAGTATCTTAATACCATTGAGCGAATATTTTTTTTATTAAAAGCTTTAACGTTTTATTTAAAAGTTGTTCGTCGTTAGTATCGTTTCTATACCCGGATACTGAACTGTTCCATCCGTTTCAGCTGTAATAAATATCTTCTTTGGGTTAACTGATGAGACCGTCTCAAAATAACCTTTTAGATTTTTAGAGAACGTTCCTCTGGAGCTTTTTATTTGACCGATATTTTTTACAGAGCTATCACTTGCAACCAGCCATATCACATAAGTGTTCGCTGGTGGTTGAAGTCTTACCACTTCAGCCAGATCCGATATCTTTATTTTGATATTGTAATCGTTGTTTCGATCCTTTTTTATTTTTACAAACCCCCTTGCCGCAGGAGTAACGGTGGATAGCTGAAAGTTTTCTCTTCTGGAGCAGGAACCAAACGTTAACAGCATCAATATTGCCAAAAAAGGTAAAAATATCCTCGTGGGTTTGCTTAATTGTATCAATTTCATTTTATTTGTTTATGTAGATAGGAGGAATACTGTGCCACCTTTATTTATTGCACCGATTATCACATTTAATTGGCATTAATGTTGTGAATTATAGCTTGTTATGACATGATAATGGAACCTGACATATGCCAATTTCACTATTTACCGTCTAATACACTAACCGATGCTACTAATACGTGAACAGAAGAACCGATCTCTTTCGAACGTGATGGGGAATTATTTACCCATTATGAACATAGAATTATTGCCCAAATCATTATAATAAACCAAGTCTTTATGTCCATTGCGACGAATGCTGAAAAGAAAATATTTATTGCAGATGACGATGCTGATATCTTAAGCATCCTTCAATTGATGTTGCAGACTAAAGGCTATACCGTACACGCTACCCCAAATGCAAATGACATTTTTGATTACGACCACGATTTCCCGGACCTGATATTATTAGATATCTGGATGACGGAAGTTGACGGAAGAGAAGTTTGCGCCCGCTTAAAAGAAAATGATCTCATGAAAAATATCCCTGTCGTATTTATATCGGCCAATTCAGGTATAAAAGAAATAACAACTCAATACCATGCGCAAGATTGTATTCCTAAACCTTTTGAAATGCTATATTTATTAAATAAAGTACACAATATTTTATTTAATTCAATAAGTGAGTAACCAATTGCAGACTAAGCAATAGCTTTAGATACCATCACTCAATTTATACGTATGAGAAGTAAAATTTTTACGGTAATCCTGTTTTTATTATACTGTTGTTATGTACAGGCGCAAGACACAAGTAAAGAGGTAGTTGCATTGGCTGATCTTTCTTTAGATAAACTAATGGATGTACAAGTGCAGCATGTTGTAACAGCAACGGGTTATGTACAAACAACTGATGAGGCCCCATCTACCATTACTGTTATTACAGCGAAACAAATTGCAGACAGAGGATACGAACAACTGGAAGATGCATTGCGTGATGTTCCGGGAATCGATATGATACATGTGAATGGATATGCACCAACATTGTTTTATTTCAGGGGTATGTACGGTGCAGAAAATCTAAGGGCATTATTTATGATCGACGGGATAGTGGAAAACAATATACTGGGTAGTAATGATATGGCCGGCCCTGCTTATAGCTTGCAAAATGTACAACGTATTGAGATCATCTGGGGCCCGGCCTCAGCTTTATATGGTGCTAATGCATTTGGTGGTATAATTAATATCATCACTAAAAAGGGAGAAGACATTCATGGCGTTCATGCCGAAGCAGGAGGAGCCACTTTTAATACTACTTTTTACAAAATAAGCGCCGGCGAAAAGAAAGCACATTATGAGTATTCACTAGCCGGCACCATGTATAACACTGATGGGCCGGTATTTAGTAACCGGGATCCGCAGTATCATGCATCTTTTGTAGATCATGCGCATTCATTCAATGGTATAGTAAGTTATTTGTCCCTTAATTCAAAAGCAAGTATTGGTTATCGTGAATATGTAACGCCGATGGGCTGGGGTACTTATTCAAATAGTCCGACAGTTTATTTGGGCCTGCCCGATCAGGGGAACGGTAATACAGATACTACGGGAATACTAGCGAGGAATTTCAATGGCCAAAAGCCGGGTCTGCAAGAATCTTATTTGCGCACAGGCTTTATACAGGAAGAGTACAAAGCAAACAGGCATTTGGATCTTTTAGGAAGGCTTGTTTACAGGGAAACGGGCACAGCGGCAGATTCTTATTTATACATAACCGTAAACTCGCCGATCTTGCACAATGGGAACGAATTGCTACGGGAGAACGTGACCAGTTTTTCTGATCGTATTGCGGGAGAACTTTCTGCTAATTTTTCTCCTTTTGTTCAACATCATTTTACATTGGGTGCAGATTTTTACCGTGATAACGTAGAACAGGGTGCTCGCAGAACAACGCTTGATCTTAATGATGTCCGCGTTTTTAATGGTAAGGATACTGTCGTTAATTATAATACTTCCTTTCTGCCAAGACTGGATGATATACGTTATAACATAGGAAGCTTTTTGCAGTATATATACAATGCTAATTTTCTGGGTAAAACCACTTTAACGCTCGGTGGAAGAGATGATTATAACAGTTATTTTGGAAATACGTTTAGTCCGAGAGTTGTTATTGTTAACCAGCCGAATGATGTGTTCACTTTCAAGTTCCAGTACGGCAAAGCATTTCGTGCTCCATCTAATTTAGAGATACATCAGGCATCGCTTAATTTTACGCTCAATACCGAAAAAATAAGAACCTTTGAAGTAGATGGTATTTATTCTTCTCCATCTAAAAAAATAAGATTACAGCTGAACCTTTTTGATAATTATCTAACGGACGTAATTGTACTGAGCAATCTATCGGGTCTTACTGTGAATAAAAATCCCGGCCGCATCATTGTTAACGGATTAGAATTCAGCAGTGATATCAGCTTATCAAAAACTGTCACGGGTTTTGTAAATCTTACCTGGCAGGATACGAAAGGAGAAAATCTTATAACAGGTGTAAGCCGTTTTGTATCAGGTGTTGCAAGAATAAAAGGAAATGCAGGCATTACATTACATATGCCGGATGATCCATTCTCCATGAGTCTTTCGGGAAATTATGTAGGGCAACGTCAAGTACCTTTAACCGATCCTTATGGCCCTGTAGCAGGATACTTTCTTACAAACTGGACACTTAATTCAGGAAGAATAAGAAATACTGGTGTGTCCTTCACCTTTGAAGTTCGTAATGTATTTAATGTAACATGGCTTGATCCGGGATTCCGTACGGCGGATGGTAATATTTATTCAACAGTACTTGAACAACCCGGAAGAACATTTTTATTCAAAGCAAATATTGATCTATAATACGTTGATGACGATCAAAAAACATATCATCCTTTTTGTTGCAGCAATATCTTTTGTTGTAGGTTCCGCTTTTATGCCTTCACAATCTAATACAGAAGAATATATTTTGAAAGCTGCCTTTTTATATCGTTTCACCGATTATATAGATTGGGGAAGCAGCGGTATACAAACGGGAGATTTTACGATCGCTATTTTAGGGAAATCGGGAATTACGGATCCGTTAATTGAAATTGCCAAACAGAAAAAAGCACAAGGCAAACGTATCGTAATAAAACAATACGATAATATAAGTGACATTGCGGGTTGCCAGATACTTTTTATCTCCGGCAGCAATAAACAAGACGTTGAAATGGCGGTCTCAAAAATGGGCGATAAACCAATATTAATAGTGGCAGAGCAAACGGATGCCTGTGCAAAAGGTGCGCATGTAAATTTTCTGATCTCAGATAATAAATTAAAATTCGAGATCAATCCAAGTGCTGCTACCATATCAGGCTTAAAAATAAGTTCACAATTATTGCAGCACGCTATAGTTGTGAATACACCATAAAAAATATAAATAAAGAATGCTCAACATTCGCAATATCTCAATAAGGAACAAGCTGATATGGATGCAGGTAATTACTGCTATGCTTGTGTTGGGACTTTGCTTTGCTGCATTTGTTATTTCGGATATTAAAGGATACAAAGAACGTGAACTAAGGAACATAACTTCCATTGCACAGGTTACAGGTACCAATAGTATCTCCGCTATTCAATTTTTGGATAACGATGCCGCCACAAAAAATTTATCTAACCTCGAAAGAGTACAGGAAGATATTGTGAGTGCCAGTATTTTCGATAAGACCGGAAACCTTTTTGCTTCCGCCACAAAGCAAGGTATTGAGCCATACTTGTTTTATGGCCCTTTTTCTGATAGTTATAAGTTTGATGATGATTACCTGTATGTTTATAAAAACATTTATAAAAGCAACGAGTTGTTTGGTACGGTATGCCTGAAAGTTGAGTTATCACAGCTTGAACAAATTAAAAGTCAGAAATTTCAGATCGCTGCCGTATTGTTATTGCTTGGTGTTGCGCTTGCTTTTCTCTTTGCCGTTATCAATCAACAATATATTTCAAAGCCTTTGTTATCGCTTGTAAAAGTGATGAAAGAAGTGAGGCGAAATGAAAATTACACCAGGCAGGTTCCTGTTGAAGGTACAGATGAGATCGGCATTCTTTCTTTGGAGTTCAATAACCTCATGGATCAGATCATACAAAGCAATCAGAAAAAAGATGAGTTCATCGGTATTGCCAGTCATGAATTAAAAACACCTTTAACAAGTGCGAAAGGCTTTTTAGAATTACTCAACAGTATTGAGCAGGATCAGCAGAATAAATTATTCATTAATAAAGCGCTGAACAGTATCAACAAATTACAGAGCCTTATTTACGACTTGTTGGATGTATCTAAAATTCAAGCAGGACAATTGCAGCTAGATATTAAAGAGTTGGACATTGATAAACTGATAGATGAATGTGTACAGGAAGCGCAGATAAGTACTACCACACATATTATTTTAAGAGATGGCGCCATGGCTAACTCTATTGTATTTGCAGATAAAAACAGGATAGAGCAGGTGATCATTAATCTTTTATCGAACGCTATTAAATATTCCCCGAAGGGAGAAAAGATCTTTGTACATACTTTGCGAACTGCTTCAAAAATAACGGTGAGCGTACAGGATTTTGGCGTAGGGTTACCACTGTCTGATCATGAAAAAATATTTGATCGTTTCTATCGCTCTAAAGAAAAGGATTCGGGTATCTCCGGATTCGGCTTAGGCTTATATATTTGCGCCCAAATTATAAAAAGACACAACGGAAGAATTTGGGTAGAGAGCCGTGAAGGCAGCGGCTCAATATTTTATTTTGAACTACCTGTCTATAACTAATACTCCCTGTATTTTTGGAATAGTTTTTTCTATCACTCAATAAAAGCATAAATGAAAGAAAAGGTAATCGTAATAGGCGGCGGTATGTCCGGCTTAATGGCAGCAAAGGAACTATCCGAAAAAGGAATTGAGGTAATATTGATAGAAGCAAACGAAAGGTTGGGTGGAAGAGTGAACACTTTGTTAGATGTAAAATTCGACACAGCTGTTGAAGCGGGTGCAGAATTCATTCATGGTGATCTGCCGTTGACCCAACAATTATTAAAAAAGGCTAAGATCAATTTTCATCCGATAGGAGAAGAAAGGGTATTTGTAAAGAACGGACAATGGAATTCTCCGGATGATCCAATACCTAATTGGGATCTGTTGATGAAAAAAATGAAAGAAGTAAAGATCGATATTACGATCGCTCATTTTTTAGACAAATACTTTACAGAAGAGCAATATGAATCACTAAGAACTAATGTGAGACGCTATGCAGAAGGCTTTGACCTAGCAGATATACATACAGCCAGCACCATTGCTTTAAGAGATGAATGGATGAATGAAGAAGAAGACCAATACCGCATTGATGGAGGGTATCATATGCTGGTTCAATACCTGGCACAGGAATGTAAAAAGAAAGGCGCAGTGATATATACTTCCTGCGCAGCAACAAAAATAGATTGGGAAAATGATACCGTAAAAATTTCGACTGGTTCTGGTAAAATATTCGAAGCGAACAAAGTGATCATTACAGTTCCTCTAAGTATCCTGCAAGATGCCAATGCCATAAAATTTAAACCGGCTATCCGGGAACAGAAAGCTGCCGCCGCCCAAATAGGTTTTGGTTCTGTGATAAAAATTTTCTTACAGTTCGATGACCCGTTCTGGGAACAAAGAGCTAAACAAATTGCTTTTATTATCAGTGATCAGAAAGTGCCAACCTGGTGGACACAAATTCCTAATAAAAGCTCTATGCTTACCGGGTGGCTAGGCGGCCCTAATGCAAAAGAATTAATAAACGCTAAAGAAAGTACGATCGTTAAAATGGCACTTGAATCTTTAGCCAATATTTTTTCAACAGAGTATGATCTGTTAAAAGCCAAATTGAAAGCATATAAAATAGTTGATTGGGCAAAAGATGCCTACAGCTTAGGAGCTTATTCTTTTGCAACCACACAAACTTCTGCCGCCAGAAAACTGCTGAGGCAAGGCGTTGAACAGACTTTATTTTTTGCGGGCGAAGGTATTTACGAAGGCGAGTCTCCCGGAACAGTAGAAGCTGCATTAACAACTGGCAGGGATGTTGCAAAAGATATTCTCGGATTAAAATAATATCATAATGGCAGAAATAATTTTAAAACTTTTCGGCGAAGGGAAAGATCTTAATTGCCTGCAAATGTGTAGCAGGAGCCTGATCATCTTTTTATTTACACTTGTTTTAATCAGGATATCCGGCAGACGTTCCTTTGGTGTACGGACGCCTTTGGACAATATTATCGTAATATTATTAGGAACTGTTTTAGGTCGTGCTATTGTAGGTGCATCAGCTTTTTTGCCGGTCGTTATAGCTTCTTTATTAATTGTTTTGATACACCGGTCTTTTGGCTGGATGATCGTTCATTCCAGATACTTCGCAAACCTTATTGAAGGCAAAAAAATAGTTCTTTTTGAAAATGGCAATTTCATCAAAGAAAATATGGACAAAGCATTAGTATGCGAAGAAGATATTATGCAAGGAGTAAGAAAATCTGCATTAACAGATCAACTGGATAGGATAGCTAAAATCATCATTGAACGCAATGGAGAGATAAGCGCAATTAAAAAAACTTACTAATTATAAGAATTGTACAACTTTTAAAAAGCTGGCTTGATAAATGCAATAGCTAATTAATTAAATTATTTTATAACAGCACAACTTATTATTATGAAACTAAAAGCATTTGTAGCGATGGTGGTAGTTTGCCTATTTATGTCGGCAACATCTTTTGGCCAACGTTGGCATGACCATCACCATCATGATCATCACGACAGGTATCATCGTTACCATCATTATTGATATGATATTAAAAAAGGGGAAACATAATTGTTTCCCCTTTTTTATAATTATTTTATTGCTTAAATTCCTTGCTCTGCATACTTTTTTACAGCTTCTGTTCGACTGCTGACATTCAGCTTCTTATACACGTTTTTAAGGTGTTTCTTGACCGTATTGATTGAAATAAAATTGTCTGCAGCAATTTCTTTATATAATTTTCCTGCCGATAAATCGATCAATATTTTCTTTTCCTGGCGGGTGAGTTCCATAATTTTTTATGTTGTTATATATAGTTTAACTAACGATATTAATCAATGCTAAGATTTTTTTAGAAACGCTAATTCCTTCGGTAATAAAGTGATAATAATAATTCGCCCTATATATCATACAACAATTAATGTGCCGTGTAACATGGAGCCATGTATAAATCCATCCCAATTTTTTACGAAAAATGGAAAGTTATATCGTTGAAATTCAATATCAAAGCCTATTTAGGGTACTTTTTTCACTAGTCGCTTTATTTTCATTTTTTACTTCAACACCTAGAATACTTCTGAATTTTATGTACCGCATTTATTGATGGCATATTTGTTGATTCTTATACCTGTAAAAGACAAATCATGCAAAATATACTACAAGACCTACAAGAGAAAGCAAAGCTGATACGTAAGTGGAGTATGGCTTCTACAACAGAAGCAGGATCGGGCCATCCCACTTCCTGTTTATCAGCCGCTGATATTACAACAGTCTTATTCGATAAATATTTTACATACGATATCAAGAATCCGCTCAATTTATACAACGATCGCTTTGTACTTTCTAAGGGGCATGCTGCACCATTACTGTACTCTTTATTCGGTGTTGCAGGAGCTTATCCTTTAGAAGAAATTAAAACACTGCGAAAATTCGGTAGCCGTTTTGAAGGGCATCCTACTCCAAAGTTTGTTTATGCTGAAGCGGCAACAGGCTCTCTTGGTCAGGGTCTATCGGTTGGTGCAGGTCTGGCGTTGCTGGCTAAAAGAGAAAACCTACCGGCAAAAACGTACGTACTTTTAGGCGATGGTGAATTAGCAGAAGGACAGGTTTGGGAAGCAGCAAATTTCGCTTCCTTTCACAAATTAAATAACCTGGTTGCAATACTTGATATAAACCGTTTGGCACAAAGTGGCGAGACAATGTTTGGTCATCACATGGAAAAATATGTAGATCGATTCAAAGGATTTGGTTTTGAAGTGATCTCTATCAATGGCCATGATATGGAAGCCATAATCAATGCTTTCGAAAAAGCAGTTAATAATAAAACAGATAGACCGGTAGCGATCGTTGCAGAAACTGTAAAAGGAAAAGGTATTTCTTTCCTGGAAGATAAAGATGGCTGGCATGGTAAGGCATTGAAAAAAGATGAGCTGCAAAAGGCATTGATTGAATTAGGAAATATTGACGATACGCTTCGTTTCAATTTTAAAAAACCTGAGCAGGTAGAATTCACGGAAGAAGAAACCGAACATGTTGATATTGATCTTTCATTTGAAAAAGATAAGGAATATGCAACGCGTGAAGTATTTGGTGACGCACTGGTAAAGCTCGGGGAGAAAAATAAAGAGATATACACATTGGATGGAGACGTAAAAAATTCAACTTTTACCTTGCCTTTTTTTAAAGCATTTCCTGATAGGTCAGTGGAGTGTTATATCGCTGAACAAAACATGGTATCTGTTGCTGCAGGATTATCACGTCTTGGTAAGATACCTTTCGTAGGAACATTCGGCGCGTTCCTGACAAGAGCGGCAGATCAGATTCGTATGGCGCGCGTATCCGAAGCAAATATAAAATTTATAGGTTCGCATGTTGGTGTTTCTATCGGAGAAGATGGCCCGTCGCAAATGGCGCTGGAAGATATTGCTATGTTTGGAGCATTACCTGATACAATTATTTTTCAACCGGCAGACGCTGTTTCTACTGTAAAATTAACTTCGTTACTATTAGATTATTATGGCTTTGCTTATATGCGTACACTGCGACCTAAAACACCGGTATTGTATAAGGATGATGAACAATTTAAGATTGGGGGCTCTAAGATTTTGCGTCAGTCTGCAAGCGACCTGTTGACTATCGCCGCAACAGGCATCACAGTTTTCGAAGCATTAAAAGCAGCAGATGAATTAAAAGAACAAGGCATTAATGTTAGGGTAGTGGATTGTTATTCTATTAATCCTATCGATAAAAATACATTGATAAAATGTCTACACGTAACAAAAAAACAAATATTGATTACTGTAGAGGACCATTTTACACACGGAGGTATGGGTGATCTTGCAACAGCTGCAGTTGCGGGTAATGATATAAAAATTCATGTAGAGAAATTAGCCGTAACACATATTTCAGAGTCGGGTAAAATGGAAGAGTTATTACAAGATGCAGGAATTGATGCGGCAAGCATAGTAGCAAAAGTAAAAGGGTTTGTAACTGTTTTACAAAAGGCAGGATAAAATAAGATCAAACACAAACATAAAAAGCCTCCCGATTATCGCGAGGCTTTTTGTGATGATCAATTTGTCTATCGCTATGCTCTTTTTATGTTCTTTTCAATTATAGCGATCAGTTCATTTTTTGTGAAAGGCTTTTCTATACAGTCATTCGCACCTGCTGCTTTGGCCATGTCACGAATGCCTGGCGTTGCAGAAACCATTACTACAGGTATATTCCTGGTAGCTGCGTCTCTTTTTAAATGCCTGCATATCTCAAGCCCATCTTCCATACCTCCAAGTTGTTTATCCAACAAATACACATTAGGTTCTTCTATTTTATTTTGAAATAAAGTTTTGCCTTCCGAATATATAGTTGTTTCGTATCCCTCTCTTTCCAGTATGAATTTGAAAATGTCCTGTATCCCTAAATCATCATCTACGATTACGATTTTCTTTTTCATGATGTATTGTATTATAATAAGATATATGCAAATGCCGCTCCAGTCTGATAAGCCATGTTTTTGTAGACAATAATATACGATTAGTAAACATAACGAGGAATTACATACGCAGCACGCTTTAACAATCCCAAAGTGAGAATGGCATAGTTTTTTAACTGTTATAGGAAACCAAACAAGGATTTATGAAAAGAGACGGAGCGTTAACGAGCATTTGGCAGGATAATACAGAAGATTATATTACAACAAATACTTTGGAGGATAAAGAATATGATGTGGTAATAGCAGGTGCGGGTATTACCGGACTTACAACAGCCTTAGCATTGCAGAATGCCCATCTATCTTGTCTTGTAATAGAAGCGAATACGATCGGCTTTGGTACAACTTCAGGTACAACAGCACATTTGAATACTTTCTTTGATACCGGCTATCAGCAGGTAATTAAAAATTTTGGAGAGAAGAATGCAAAACTGTTAGTGAAAGGAGCTAAGGCATCAATGGCAATGATCAAACAAAATATTACTGATTATAAAATCGATTGTGCTTATGAAAACAAAGAAGGGTACCTTTTTTCATTAAATGAAAAACAAAATAAAGAATTGGAAGAAATCGTAGCATCTGCAAAACGTTTGGGGTTGCCTATTGCTTTCAGTGATAATATGCCTTTTCCAATTCCTTATATAAAATTGGCTTGTATTAAAAAACAGGCACAGTTTAATCCTGTTCAATATAGCATAGGATTAGCAAAAGCTTTTGAAGAAGCCGGTGGTGTGATCGTACAAAATTCTCGTGTTACTGATCTGGAAGAAGGGGAAACTTTGCAAATATATACTTCCGCCAACGGCGTGATCAAAGCAAAGAATATTATTTATGCAACACATATTCCTCCGGGAAAAAACCTGTTGCATTTCAGGTGCGCGCCATATCGCAGTTATGTGTTAGGGGTTAAATTAAAAGACAATGCCTACCCTCATGCATTGGGGTATGATATGAATGACCCTTATCATTATTATCGCACACAATTTATTAACGGCGAAAAGTATTTGATTGCCGGTGGTGAAGATCATAAAACGGGGCGTGAAGAAAATACACAAGCGTGTTTTAGAAGATTGGAAAGTTATGTAAAAAGTTATTTTCCGGTTGATAGAATAGCTTTTCGGTGGTCATCGCAATATTATGAACCTGTTGATGGGTTGCCTTATATCGGGAACTTACCCGGCAGCGGAAAAAATGTTTATGTGGCAACAGGTTTTGGCGGAAATGGAATGATATACGGCACTTTATCGGCTATGATATTTACTGACATGATCACCAGTGGTAAAAGTATCTACCAGGATCTGTTTGACCCAAGTCGCATAAAATTGGCTGCAGGTTTTTTTCAGTTTATCGAAGAAGGAGTTAATGTAGCAACAACATTAGTGAGCAGTTTATTGCCCGCACATAAATTAGATGAGCTGGCAGATATGGCGCCGGGAGAAGCTAAAGTTGTACGCTATGATGGACATGTGGCTGCGATATATAAAGATGAAACACATCAGATCCATGCAGTTGATTCAAAATGTACACATATGAATTGCACGATAGCATGGAATACTGTAGAAAAATCCTGGGATTGCCCTTGTCATGGATCAAGGTTCACTTGTGATGGAGTAGTGCTAAACGCACCCGCACAAAAAGACCTGGAAATGATCAATATAGAAGAACAAATAAATGCGCCAGCCTATAAATAATATTTAGTGAGTGATCGCTAAATAAGAACGGATAACGAATCTTGCAAAAGATTGATTGTCCGTTTTTTGTTTGCGGTCTATAAATAGATACAAAGATCTATGCAGCCCTATTTTTATTTTTAAGCTCATTTTTAAATTCGGTTAAAAAGGTGAGATAATCTGTTTTTACTTTTGCAGCGTATTGTAAAGAATAATTGATAACAAATTCCTGCCACTTAGTATTTTGTCCAAAGGCAATCAATTCATCTGCAGTTCCTGCGCCTTCGCGACCCGAAGCTCTCAGTTGCGATGAAGCCGTTAACATTGCCATATCATCAATTACCTGAAAAATATTTCTATATTCTTCTTTGATCACTTTAAAATTA
Source organism: Bacteroidota bacterium (assembly GCA_013288745.1). Lineage (GTDB taxonomy): Bacteria > Bacteroidota > Bacteroidia > Chitinophagales > Chitinophagaceae > Ferruginibacter. The sequence continues at coordinate 18,408 of JABDBG010000011.1, read as the reverse complement.
ATACTGTCTTCATAAGGCTGCATTTCCTGAATAATATAAGGTTCGCCTTTAAAAATAGTAGTACTCAATAAAGCTGGTATCCTGTTCTGCATTCTTTTTTGAATGGCAATCACACGTTCTGCTTCTGAGTTCCATTTTGGTTGTTTTATTTTTAAATATGGTTTCAATGAAGATGATGTAGCCTGCTTCATATCCACCAGAATATATTTTTCACCTTCTTCATTCAGCGTTTTTAAAAGAATCGCATATCTCTTTAAACCAATACTTCCTGTACCTGCCAACCTGAACACGGCATCAACGGCTTTATAATTGTACGGACTATCGCCATCATTCTTCAACCACTTAACTATATGTGTTAATATTTGTTTTTTTAAGGCAGGCTTTAATTTGAAATGCTTGGGATCACTTAATAAAATTTTATGTTTTTTAAGTACTGTCTTTTTTCTTAATACCTTTTTAGAACTGCGCTTGCTTATTTTAGTTAAAAACTCGCATACAATTCCTTTGGCAGTATTTGGCTCTATATAGCTCGATTTCCCTTTTGATAATATATTTGAATACGTTCTTAAAAAAAGCTGTGCCATATTAAGCGCTTTTTTATTTTCTATTTTTAAAGAATCGAAAGCTATAAATATGCTGGTCACAATTCTCAATAGTTCATAAATCGCAGGGGCTAAAACGGCTTCGTCAAAATCATTCAGGTCAAAATATACCTGCCTGTTATCACTCCTGAAACTGCCGAAATTTTCTAAATGAAGGTCGCCGCAGATCCAGGTCAAAGGAGAGTTCGGTAAAATAGTTTTTGAATGGAGCAGATCCTCATAAAAAAGATGGTTAGTACCCCGATAAAACCTGAAAGGATTATCTGCCATTGCTTTGTACTTTAATTCAACCATATCCGGTAGCCTGTTCTTATTAAACTCCTTAATCCTTGCTGCTATTGACTTCATTAGTTAGTATTTGTCTAAATATCATCAATAACGTGCCAAATTAGTTATAGGCAATATTTCTATAATAGCAGTTGATACTAGCTTAATTGTGGAAACTGTTCCCCGTAATTATTGTTTATTATAGTTGGATAAGTTGGTTTAGTATTTGACTAATTAGAAATATTCAAAATACATAAGCATTTTTTATATGAAGATCTTCGGCAAAAACGTTGAAAAAAAATATTCTATTCCTGCTATAGTAATTATCTGTTTAATTATTATAAGATTGATACTACCCTATATTGTATTACGGTATGCTAATAATAAACTGGCCAGCTTGCATGGGTATTATGGACATGTAGATGATGTAGGGTTATCAATTTACAGAGGCGCATACCAGATCAATGGAATGTATTTAAACAAGGTAGACAGCATTTCTAAAAAACAGACAGAATTTTTTAAAGTAGATGGTATAGATCTTTCATTGGAATGGAACGCACTTTTTCATGGAAAAATAGTGGGTAAATTATACTTCGATTCTCCTACACTTATTTTTACAAAGGATAAAACTGAAATAGGGAGTGTGAAAAAAGATACCAGCGATTTTCGCACGGTACTAAAAGATTTCATGCCCCTTAAGGTGAACAAGTTCGAAGTGGTTGATGGTAGTATCCACTATGTAGACGGCACCACTACGCCTAAGGTGGATATATTCTTAACAGATGCTTACATACTAGCGGAAAATTTAACGAATGTTGTTAACAAGGAACAACTACTACCCTCAACCGTTATTGCCCATGCGAATGTGTATGACGGAACACTTGATTTAAATATGAAATTAGACGGACTAAATAAAACACCAACTTTTGACCTGAATGCCGATCTAAAAAATACTAATCTTGTTAAGCTGAATGATTTTTTGAGGGCGTATGGGAATTTTGATGTTGACAGAGGTAACTTCGGATTGTACACAGAGTTCGCTGCTAAAGACAACAAATATATAGGATATGTAAAACCTATAATAAGGGATCTTAAGGTATTAGGGCCTAAAGATAAAAAAGATGATATACTGCATTTAGCCTGGGAAGCCATAGTAGGAGGTGTAGGTGTAATTTTTAAGAACCAGAATAAAAACCAGTTGGCAACTAAAGTTCCGATACAAGGGACTTTTAAAAATACCGAAGCAAATATACCTGAAACTATATGGGAAGTATTAAGCAATGCATTTATACAGGCATTGGTTCCTAACATAGATAATGAAATCAATATTAATTCAGTTGATAAAGTGCCTGAAAAAAAACAGACACTATTACAAAAAATATTTTCGCCAAAGAAAAAAGACGATGCGAAGAAAGATTCTACTAAAAAATAATGGCTACCATTATTTCATTTAAAATAAAATAAACAAAATGGAAAATATTCCTGGTAAATCTAAAAAAGGTTTTTTTGAAACCTTTGCATTAAAAGTAACACAAGCTACCGGTAGTAATATGGGGTTTGTACTCGCCTTTCTCTCCGTAATTGTATGGGCAGCAACCGGTCCGATCTTTCATTATTCTGAAAATTGGCAGATGGTTATTAATACAGGCACAACAATCATTACCTTTTTAATGGTATTTCTAATCCAGAAATCGCAGAACAAAGATTCTTTGGCCATACAGCTGAAACTAAATGAACTGGTAGCGGCACATCAATTTGCCAGTAACCGATTGGTGAATGTAGAGGATATGACAGAAGAAGAATTAAAGATCATTCAGAAATATTATAGCAAGCTAAGTGAGTTTGCTAAAAATGAAGAAAGCCTGCAACAATCACATTCAATTGATGAAGCACATGAACAACACGATCTTAAGAAAGAAATGGAAAAGGAACTGGAAGAAAAATTAAAACTTTAAGTAGTTTTAAATACTTAAATACAATAAAAATAGCCAGCTATAAGACTGGCTATTTTTATAAGATGAATGGAATTAACTTATTCCTGATCTGCTTTTTGATTAACAGAACTTTCTGCAATTCCAGTAAGACTTTCGTCTGCTTCTTTTTCTTCTTGCAAAGTGCTGTTCAATATTTGTGCTACATCATCATGGCCCAGTGTTTTAGCCAATTGAGTTAAGCTGCCATAAGTAGCAATTTCATAGTGTTCTACTTTTTGTCCCGCAAAAATTAGTCCTACATCTCTTGTAGAAGTACCCTTTTCAGTTTTAGAAATAATATCATCACCTTCTTTGGTGATACCTGCCATGGCCTCACATTTTTTAGCCTGAGGTTTGTAGCCTAAAGCATTGAATACTTCTTCCAATCTTTTTACGTGTCCTTCTGTCACCTTTAAATGATCATTGAATGCAGCTTTCAACTCCTGGGCAGTTGCAGCCTTCGACATTTTTGGTAATACTTTTAAAAGGTGTTTCTCTGCCCAATAAATGTCTTTCAATTCTCCATGGAAAAATTCTTCCAATTTTGAACCGTTATCTTCGGCAGTATTTTTTTGTGTTTTCTGGCCCGTAGTGGTAGCTCTCTGTTGACGGTTATTTTTAGAGGCTTTTACTACAGGCTTTTTTGCTGTTGTCGGCATGATAATAGATTTAAGTTTTTAAGTAATCTGTTTCTCTAGTTTGCTTAATAATCATGCCAGTTTAAACACATTTTAAATAATGGGGATTGTTGTAACTTATTGAAAAAAATTCTACAAATTGAGCATTAATTAAGACAAAAAAAGCACAGCTTTTTGCTGTTTCCATTGAGCCTTTTTTTATTGCCTATTTTTGCCAATCATTTAGATAGCATTGGGGAAAATTATAAAATTCATATTTTTTGGAAACTACTTTGTAGGCATTCTTTCTGTAGCGTTGTCGCTTGAAACCGCTTTTCAACTACGCCTGCCTTTTAATTCGGTGATCTATTATGTATTGCTTTTTTGTGGTACAGTAATGTATTATACTTATGCCTATGCAGAACCGCTGCAATCTTTTTCTTTGCATAATCCGAGATCTGCCTGGTATATTGAACATCATGTGTTGGTACAATACACCCAATGGATATTATTATCTACCTGCGTATTGCTTGGTTGTATCATGTTATTCAATGATTATGAGAACCTGCTGCATATGCCTTTTCGATATTGGTTCATCATTACAATAATGTTGTTATCGGCAATATTATATTATGGCTTGTTGCCGAGGTCTTTCTTTACATTAAACCTTCGTAACACGGGTTGGGTAAAAGCTTTTGTTATTGGCTTTGTATGGGCTTGCAGTGTTAGTCTTTTACCGCTTATTGTATTACAGCTTGAACGTGGCTATTATTATGCGGACCTTATTTTAGTCCTGGCACTTTTTGTAAAAAACTGGATGTTCTGTACTGTCAACGCGATCATGTTCGATATGAAGGATTATGAAGATGATTCCAATCATCAGTTAAAAACATTTGTTGTAAGATTTGGTTTGAATAATACTATATTCTTTATTTTGATCCCGCTTTCTTTGATCGGTATTTTTTTTCTGTTTGGGTTTGCGCAGTACAGGCATTTTACTTTTTTGCCGATCTTTTTTAACCTGATACCTTTTTTATTGTTGTTATTAGTTGCTTATTCAATGCAGCGACAGAAAAAAATATTATATTATTTAATAGTAATAGACGGATTGATATTACTGAAGGCAGTTTGTGGCATCATCGCCATGCAGTTTGTAAAATAAATTTTATGGCAACCAATTACGATAAGGTCGCTTCAAGTTATGATCTGATTAGAAAGATCGTATTAGGCAATTCCATTGTGAAGGCGCAGGTAAGTTTATTAAAATTTATTCCGGCAAATAGCCGCATTTTAATTGTTGGAGGTGGTACAGGATGGATATTAGAAGAAATAAGTGCCATTTATTCCGAAGGATTAAAAATTGATTATGTAGAATCATCTGCAAAAATGATCCGGCTATCGCAAAAAAAAGATCATCAGTCAAATGAAATTACTTATATACATCAGCCTGTTGAAGCATATACAACAGATAAGAGCTATGATGTTATTATAACTCCGTTTCTATTCGATAATTTTCAGATTGAAAAGATCTCATTAATATTTAACAAACTTGATACGTACCTGGATAAAAATGGCGTATGGCTGTATGCTGATTTTGTTTATGATGAAACCCATAATCCTTTGTGGCAAAAGATCCTTTTAAAAATAATGTATTTCTTTTTCCGCATTACATGCAAAATAGAAACACAACAGCTAGTTAATATGGATCAATTTTTTACTGCTCTATATTATCCCGTTTTTAAAATTGCTCATTACCATAATTTTATTCAATCGGTCGCTTACAGAAAGAAAATTAATTGACCGGCAGCCCAAGGTCTTTTTCTAACGGTTGTATATCGGGTGTATGGCCACGGAAATTTTTAAACATTACGTTATAATCTTCTGTATTTCCGCGTGATAATATCATTTCACGAAAGCGTTGTCCGTTAGCTCTTGTTAAACCACCATTTTCCAGGAACCATGAATAAGCATCTTGTGCCAACATCTTTGTCCACGAATACGCATAATAACCTGAGGCATAACCACCTCCCCAGATATGTTGAAAATAAGTAGAACGATAGCGGGGCGGAACCTGTGGCATATCTAATCCTGCCTTGTGCAGCGCTTGTTTTTCAAATGCGTCCACATCTTTTACAGCGTTGGTATCAGTAATACTATGCCATTGAAGATCAAGCGAAGCTGCCGCTAATATTTCACTATAACCATATCCTTCATTAAAAGCAGCGGCATTTTTTATTTTATCAATGAGACTTTGCGGAATAGGTTCACCCGTTTTATAATTAACGGCATAATGTTTTAAAACTGTTGGATACAATGCCCAGTTTTCATTGAATTGTGAAGGAAATTCAACATAATCTCTTGCTACGTTTGTACCTGAAAGCGTTGCATATTTTTGTGCCGCAAATAAACCGTGAAGCCCGTGTCCAAATTCATGGAACATGGTTGTTACATCATCAAAGCTTATCAATGCAGGCTGACCGGCAGCAGGTTTTGTAAAATTGCAAACATTATATATTACAGGTTGTTCGCCTAATAGTGTTGATTGATCGATCAGGCTACCCATCCAGGCTCCGCCTGATTTATTATCACGTTTAAAATAATCGCAATAAAATAGCGCCATTGGTTTACCATCAGTGTCAAATATCTCGAACACTTTTACGTCTTTTTGATACACGGGAATATCATGGCGTTCTTTAAATGTTATTCCATATAATTGATTGGCTGCATAAAAAACACCATCTTCCAACACTTTATTTAATTCGAAATATGGTTTTATTTCATTGTCATCCAAATTGTATTTTGCTTTACGAACCAGGTCTGAATAATATTCCCAATCATAAGGTTGTAAAGTAAAGCCGCCTTTTTGTTGATCGATCAGTTTTTGAATATCGGCAGCTTCGGTTGTAGCTTTTGCCCTCACTGAAGGAACAAGTTTTGCTAAAAAAGAATCTACCGCCTGAGGTGTTTGTGCCATCTGATCCTGAAGTTGCCATGCAGCATAATTAGCATATCCTAATATCTTCGCTTGTTGTGCTCTTATAGAAGCAAGGCGCACGATGACTTTCCGCGTATCATTCGAATCATTTTTTTCTGCACGATCCCATGAGGCCTCGAAAATTTTTTGTCTTGTTGTACGATTGGATAACGATTGCAAAATAGGTTGCTGTGTTGTATTTTGTAAAGGAACCAGGTATTTGCAGTTAGCATTATTGGTTCTAGCATTTAGGGCAAGTGCGTCCAGTTCATTTTTAGCAAGGCCCGCAAGCAGGGTAGAATCATTGGTAAGTAAGGCTCCAGCTTTTACACCATTTACCATTTGATTGGTAAATTTTGCACTCAGGGACGCATCTTCTTCGTTTAGTTTTTTTATTGTTATTTTATCAGCATCTGTAAGCTTTGCACCCGCCATCACAAATTTTAAATAATCAACTTCAACTAATTTTTTAGATTCAGGATCCAGATTTAATGAAGACAATTGATCATGTATTGTTGAAACGCGTTTAAACAAGTTAGCGTTGAGGTACATGGCATCTGAACAAGCTGCAAGTTTAGGCGCCATTTCTTCTTGTAAATGTTGTAATGTGTCGTCCGTATTGGCGCCTGATACCATGCCAAAAGTGTTTACTACGCGTTTTAATAACTGCCCGCTTTTCTCCATCGCAATAAACGTATTCTCAAATGTTGGGGCGGCAGGGTCATTCGCTATTTTTTCTATCTCCTTTATTTGTTGTTGAATGCCTTCTTCAAACGCAGGTTTGTAATCAGCATCTTTTATCTTGCTAAAATCCGGTACTCCGTAAGGTAATGTACTTACCGAACTGAAAGGATTAGACACAGGTAATCCATTTTGTTCAGTATCCTGTTTACCAGTTTCAAACGAAGCCGTAATGGCAAATAATGCTGCTATTGTTAAAACCATAAGTATATTTTTCATCTGATCATTTTTGTTTCATTACTTCAAAAGTTATGAAATTTTATTAAAAAAGCATAATTGCGTTAATTAGAATTCTTTCTCTACCTTTATCCGTCGGCTAGGCCGGCTTTAACGATTGCTATAACCAAACTGCTATTAATGAAAAAAATAACTACACGAATAGTTACTTTATTGCTTGCGTATGTATTTACCATTTCATCAGTAGCGGCACAAACAGCCTCCTCATCAACTAACCTGTCTGTCTTTTATCCTGCGGGTTATGATGCAACGCAAAACACACCTTCATTCGCCATTCAAAATGAACCCGTTGTTAATCCGGGGGCTCAGTCAGGCTGGAAATTAAATCCTACTTTTTCCATAAGTGGCACCAATAATATTGCAACAGTTAATTGTGGTACCGGCGTAGATTTTTATGGTACGGGAGAAGTTACCGGGGCACTACGCAGAAACAACACCAGCATTACATTATGGAACACTGATAACTATACGTATGCCTCGTTTGGCGGACAGCAATTATACCAGTCTCATCCATGGGTAATGGGTGTAAGAGCTAATGGGACTGCATTTGGTGTTATTGCAGATAATACCTGGGAGATGACGATCGCCATTACTGATACAAGCATTGTTTTTAATTCTCAGGGGCCTGCTTTTAGAGTATTAACCTTTGAAGCTGCAAGTCCGCAAGCGGCAGTACAGGAATTAGGCACATTGACGGGGAAAATTAGTTTGCCTCCGATCTGGTCTTTAGGCTACCATCAATGTAGATATTCCTATCTCACAGATACACAGGTGAAAGCTATTGCAGATAGTTTTAGAATTAATCAATTACCCTGCGATAATATTTGGATGGATATTGATTACATGGATCAATATAAAATATTTACTTTTTCTCCTACAGGCTATCCCAATCCAACGGCGTTAAATACTTATCTGCATAGCAAAAATTTTCATTCTGTCTGGATGATCGATCCGGGTGTAAAACAACAAACAGGATATACTATTTACGATCAGGGTACTGCAGGAAATAACTGGGTAAAGCAAAGTGATCAGGTCACCGATTTCGTTGGAAACGTTTGGCCGGGAGCCTGTGTATTTCCCGATTTTACTATGCCTGCAACAAGAACCTGGTGGTCGGGATTGTATCCAAGTTTTATGGCTACGGGTGTGGATGGTGTTTGGAACGATATGAATGAACCCTCTGTATTCGGTGGTGTAACCAATTCGATGCCGACCAATAACTGGCACCGTGGTGGTGGTATCCTGCCCGCCGGGTCTCACTTACGCTATCACAATGTATTTGGAAGATTAATGGTACAGGCATCTCGTGCAGGTATCATGGCAGCTAATCCAACTAAAAGACCCTTTGTATTATCGCGTTCTAATTTTTTAGGCGGACAACAATATGCTGCTACCTGGACAGGTGATAATATGGCTACAGCTGCGCATATGCAATTATCTGTTCCGATGATATTGACAATGGGTTTATCAGGACAGCCAATTGTAGGAGCAGATGTTACGGGTTATTCAGGAACACCCTCTGCTGCACTTATAGGGCAATGGATGGCACTGGGAACTTTTTATCCTTTTTATAGAAATCACTCCGAGAAAGGAAGTCCAATGAGAGAGCCTTGGGTGAACGGTGCTGCTACAGAACAAATTTGTCGTATTGCCTTACAACGCAGGTATCGTTTATTACCTTATATATATACATTAACACAAGAAGCATCAACCGATGGATTGCCAATTATGCGTCCGCTATTTTTTGCTGAGCCAACCAATGCAAGTCTTCGTAGCCAGCAACAGGCATTTATGTTAGGGGATATTTTAATGATCATTCCTAAATGGGCAACAGGTGTAAATTATCCAACAGGCGTATGGACAAGCATTTCTTTAGTGGGAGAAGATAGCAAGAATGATCCTACCCAGCCCAATGTGTTGATCAAAGCAGGATCGATATTGCCACTTGGACAAATAATACAAAGCACTGCAAATTATACAGCCGATTCATTAACGCTTTTGGTAAGTCTGGATGCGAGCAATCGTGCGCACGGAGTAAATTACACAGATTCAGGCGAAGGATATAGTTACCAGAGCGGCGCTTACCTAATGAGAGAATTCAATATCCAACCTTTAGGAACTGATTCTCTTATTTTAACTGCTACTGTCGATAGCGGTTCTTTATCTACAAGTACTAACCGATACAGAGTAGGGATCGTAACACCGGCAGGCATCACTTATACAAATTGGGTAGATAGTAATATCGTTAAGATACCATTATCTGCAACAGGTGAAGCGCCGTACGGCGGTACAGCATGGCCGATCCCCGGAACAATACAAGCAGAAAATTATGATGTAGGGGGGCAAGGCATTGCATACTATGATACGGACACGGCAAATGATGGTGGCCAATACCGAACAACAGAAAGTGTAGATGTTGAAACTTGCGCAGATGCGGGTGGAGGATATGATGTTGGTTTTACAGCCACCGGTGAATGGGAAAAATATACAGTGAATGTAACTTCCGCGGGAACGTACACTTTGCAGGCGCGTGTTGCATCTGCTACCGCTGGCAATAGCTTTCACGTAGAAATAGATGGAGTAAATATTTCGGGAAGCATAGCTGTTCCCAATACAACTGGTTTTCAAACATGGCAAACAGCCAGTGTAACAACTCCTGCTCTTGCTGTCGGCAAACATATAATGAGAATTTATATGGAAACGGGAGGTTTTAATTTGAATTATGTAACATTTGTTTTGAATGCACCGGCAATACCGGCTGTAACGTCAGCAACGCTGGCGGGCACGGTAGGTTCAGCATTTAGTTATACGATTGCAGCGACGAATAGTCCAACAAGTTATTCCTTAACAACAGGAACATTGCCTGCAGGCTTAACATTAAACACATCAACAGGTTTAATTAGTGGAACTCCAACGGCAGTCGGCACATCAACAGTGATAGTTACAGCAACCAATGCCGCGGGGGGAGGGACAGGAACATTGATTATTGCAATAGCAAATCCTTTGATACCCGTAATCACAAGTGCTGCTACCGCAAGCGGAGTAATAAATACAGCATTCAGTTATACAATAGCGGCATCCAACAGTCCGGTGAGTTATAGTGTTACAGGAACATTACCTCCAGGAATAATATTTTCGGGTACAACAATTTTCGGAACTCCTACAGCAATAGGAACATTTATCGATACAGTAAAAGCAACGAATGCAGGAGGAACAGGCACTCAAATTTTAACTATTACTATAGCTGCATTTGCACCATGTTCAACATCCATGATCATTAATGCTACGTCGGTCCCAATAATCGATGGTACTGTAGATCCGGTATGGAGCAATGCTCCAAAAAATGCCATCACAAATACAATTCAGGGAGTCATACAAACAGGATCAACCTGGCAGGCAATGTATGATGCAACTAATTTGTACGTTTTGGTTCAGGTGAAAGATGCGAATACAAGCAGTGTAGGAACAAATGTATATGATAAGGATGGTGTAGAATTATTTATTGCAGGTAATAATAATAAAACAAATGCCTACACAGCAAACGATCACCAGTATCGCTTTAACTGGAATATCGCTGCAACCACTGCGAATATAACAGGAGATGCTCCGCTTGTAACAACAGGAATTACTTATGCCATTCCATCAGTTACAGGAGGATATAATTTAGAAGTAGCTATTCCGTGGGCAACTATTGGCGGAACACCTCCGGTAAATGGTAAAGCAATTGGTTTTGATATCAATATAAATGATCAGCAAAATGCGACCACAACACGTGAAGCGGTAGCGGGCTGGAATGGAACTGCTACGGATGATTATAATAATCCGGCAGATTTTGGCACTGTTGCTTTAACAGTGTGTGCAGCAACAGCACCGGTAGTAACAAGTACTGCAACAGCAAGCGGGACAGTAGGAGTACTCTTCGCAGGGTATACGATAACTGCAACAAATAGTCCAACAAGTTATGCAGTAGCAGGCGTATTGCCACCGGGATTAACTATAAATACTTCAGGGGTAATAAGTGGCACACCCACAACTGCAGGCACATACATCGACACTGTTAAAGCAATTAATTCTGGAGGTGCAGGCACAAAAGTAGTAACAATCACAATTTTACCAAATGCGCCGCTTATCACAAGTGCAACAACAGCAGGCGGAACAACCGGTACAGCATTTAGTTATTCAATAACGGCAACGAATACCCCAACGAGTTATTCTGAAACAGGAACATTGCCGGCAGGAGTAACGATCAATACTTCAACCGGCGTAATAAGCGGAACACCAACGGCAGCAGGAACATTCATTGATACGCTTAAAGCAACAAATGCAGGTGGAACAGGAACAACAGTTTTAACGATAACGATCAATCCAGCCATACCTGTTATATCAAGTGGATCAACAGCAAGTGGAACAGTAGGAGCTGTGTTTACTGCGTACACGATCATCGCATCGAATACACCTACCAGTTATACAGCTACTGGGTTGCCAGCAGGATTAACGATCAATACATCAACAGGAATAATAAGCGGAACACCAACGGTACAAGGAACATTTATTGATACGCTTAAAGCAACGAATATCACAGGAACAGGAACGAAAGTTTTAACGATAACAATTAATCCTGCAGTTCCTGTCATATCGAGCGCATCAACAACAAGCGGAACAGTAGGAGTTGCATTCACTGCGTATACAATTATTGCATCGGGTACACCTACCAGTTATGCAGTTACAGGATTACCAGCGGGATTATCGATCAATACAGCAACAGGAATAATAAGTGGAACGCCAACAGTAGCAGGGACATTCATTGATACACTTAAAGCAACGAATATTACGGGTACAGGAACAAAAGTTTTAACGATAACGATCAATCCAGCCATACCTGTTATATCAAGTGCAGCAACAGCAAGTGGAACAGTAGGAACTGTTTTCGCGGCGTACACGATCATCGCATCGAATACACCTACCAGCTATACAGCTACTGGGTTGCCAGCAGGATTAACGGTCAATACATCAACAGGAATAATAAGTGGAACGCCAACATCAACAGGAACATTTATTGATACGCTTAAAGCAACGAATATCACAGGAACAGGAACGAAAGTTTTAACGATAACAATTAATCCTGCAGTTCCTGTCATATCGAGCGCATCAACAACAAGCGGAACAGTAGGAGTTGCATTCACTGCGTATACAATTATTGCATCGGGTACACCTACCAGTTATGCAGTTACAGGATT
>JABDBG010000011.1:273-5660 GCA_013288745.1 Bacteroidota bacterium | reverse complement strand
AGCGCATCAACAACAAGCGGAACAGTAGGAGTTGCATTCACTGCGTATACAATTATTGCATCGGGTACACCTACCAGTTATGCAGTTACAGGATTGCCAGCAGGATTATCGATCAATACAGCAACAGGAATAATAAGTGGAACACCAACAGTAGCAGGAACATTTATTGATACACTTAAAGCAACAAATGTCACGGGAACAGGAATACAAGTTTTAACGATAACGATCAATCCAGCCATACCTGTTATATCAAGTGGATCAACAGCAAGTGGAACAGTAGGAGTTACTTTCACTGCATATACAATTATTGCATCGGGTACGCCTACCAGTTATGCAGTTACAGGATTGCCAGCAGGATTATCGATCAATACATCAACAGGAATAATAAGCGGAACGCCAACAGCACAAGGAATATATATTGATACGCTTAAAGCAACGAATATCACAGGTACAGGAACCAAAGTTTTAAAGATAACAATTAATCCTGCAGTTCCTGCCATATCGAGCGCATCAACAACAAGTGGAACGGTAGGAGTTGCTTTTGCTGCATATACAATTATTGCATCGGGTACGCCTACCAGTTATGCAGTTACAGGGTTGCCTGCAGGATTATCGATCAATACATCAACAGGAATAATAAGCGGAACACCAACAGTAGCAGGAACATTTATTGATACACTTAAAGCAACGAATGTTACAGGAACAGGAACACAAATTTTAACGATAACGATCAATCCAGCTATACCTGTCATATCAAGTGGGTCAACAGCAAGTGGAACAGTAGGAACTGTTTTCGCGGCGTACACGATCATCGCATCGAATACACCTACCAGTTATACAGCTACTGGGTTGCCAGCAGGATTAACGATCAATACATCAATAGGAATAATAAGCGGAACACCAACGGTAGCAGGAACATTTATTGATACGCTTAAAGCAACAAATGTTACGGGTACCGGCACGCAGGTGCTAACGGTAACGATAAACGCTGCATTGCCCGGCTCTCCGATAATATCAAGCGGGTCAATAGCAACAGGAACGGTTGGTTTAACTTTTAGCAGTTATACAATTATAGCATCTAACAGCCCAACAAATTATACAGCAACAGGATTGCCTGCGGGATTAAGTATCAATACCTCAACAGGTGTAATAAGCGGTACGCCAACAGCTGTAGGAACATTTATTGATACACTAAAAGCAACAAACGCGGGTGGTACCGGAACAAAAATATTAACGATCATAATCAATCCTTTGCCTCCTGTTATATCAAACGGGTCAACAGCAATAGGAACGATTGGTACAGCTTTTAGTAGTTACACAATTATAGCATCTAACAGTCCTACGAGTTATGCGGCAACAGGATTGCCTGCGGGATTAAGTATCAATACCTCAACAGGAGTAATAAGCGGTACGCCAACAGTTATAGGAACATTTATTGATACACTAAAAGCAACAAATGCCGGCGGTACCGGGACAAAAGTCTTAACGATCACAATTAATCCTTTGCCTCCTGTTATATCGAGCGGATCAACGACAACGGGTACAATAGGAATAATATTTAGTGATTATACAATCGTTGCATCGGGTACACCTACCAGTTATGCAGCTACAGGATTGCCCGCGGGATTAACGATCAATACATCAACAGGAATAATAAGCGGTACACCTACTGTACAAGGAACTTTTATCGATACGTTGAAAGCAACAAATGCAGGCGGTACGGGAACAGAAATATTAACGATCACTATCAATCCATCTTTACCAATACTATCAAGTGCAGCGACAGCAACGGGCACAATTGGCCTGCCATTCACTTATTCAATAGTTGCAACAAATAGTCCGACAAGTTATTCGGCAATAAATCTGCCGGCAGGTTTAACGATTGACACATCAACGGGTGTAATAAGCGGTACACCAACAACACAGCAGACATCTACTATTACTATTGAAGCAACGAATGCAGGTGGTACCGGAACAGCGATTGTATTGATAACAATTAATCCGCCATCGCCGGTTATTACAAGTGTATCAATGATCAATGGTATTGTAGGAGAAACGTTTACTGATTATACGATCACTGCATTAAATAACCCAACGAGTTATACTGTAACAGGTATTTTACCACCGGGTTTACATTTTTCTGATTCAACGATCAGTGGTTCCCCAACGATACAAGGTATTTTTGTTGATACGCTTATTGCAACAAATGCAGGAGGATCCGACAGAAAACTTTTAATAATAACCATTGATATGTCTGCACCGGAAATATCAAGCTCATCTACAATGATTGGAACGGTAGGTATTTCATTTAATTATTTGATAACAGCATCGAACGAACCAACAAATTATCAGTCGACAAATTTACCCGCGGGACTAAACATTAACAGTACAACAGGGATGATCAGTGGTATACCAACACAGCCGGGTATTTATACAGATACGATCAGGGCCACAAATGCGGGTGGTGCCAGTACTAAAATATTGCAGATCACCGTTATGCCTTCCGGTGTAATTTTAATGCCTAACCCTGTAACCCAGGGTCAGTTTATAATTTCGCTTCCGGGATGGGAGGGAGAAAATGTACATGTAGATATCAGAGATTTTCTTGGTGACCTGTTGCAAACAAATAATACAACGGTAGCCAATGAAATGATAACTGTATATATTCCTAATTTGGTTGCCGGAAATTATGTGGCCATCATATACGGTCCGGATAAAAAAGTGATCAGGAAATTTATTGTGAAATAATTGTTTCTTACAGCTAAATAAAAAATCCTCTACTGACTGTAGGGGATTTTTTTATGGGTAAACCCGCAGTGTAAATATTTATTCGTATTTTCAAATGACTGACCCAATAGATTGATTCGTATCATTTATTATTTATTACACTAAATAATAGTAAAAAAATAAAAACATGACAAAAGCTGTAGCGATGCAAATAATCTTCGACACTTGTAAAGGGCAGGGCCTTACTAATTTTCAGGCGGCCTTAATTTATTCACAAGGCTTGCAAGAAAGTGGTTATGATAGTCATGTTTTTGAAACGGACAACAATGCATTCGGGATGAAAATGCCAAAGAAAAGAGTCTCGCAATATATCGCAGGCAAGGGATTGCCGGCACCGGTGAACGAAAGCTTCCCACATGATCCGTATAATTTTTATGCACGGTACACGAGTTTACAAAATAGTGTGCTTGATCTGTTAGACAGGCATAAATCATTTAACATAAACTGGAGCACGATAACAACCGTTAGGGCGTACATCGATTTTTGTATCAGTACGCATTATTTTCAAGGATCACCAAGTATTTACGAAAGTAATGTGGCGCATTTTTTAGCGAAGTTTGGTGATGGAGGGGTTGCATAAAAAATTATGTCTTCCTTATTATATTTCGAAATAATTCCCCTATTTTCGTTAAGTCTTTAATTAAGCATTAATGAAATGTTTAATTTGATAATCTTTATATATTCTAATCGTTCCTAAACCAAATTTATAAATCTGTACCATAAAAATCCCTTTTTAAAATAAAAATATCATTTTTTTTGATTCACCCAACCTTTTATAGTTACATATGGTATATGTAAAAAATACAAAACTATAGTTGTAGGTAATCAATAGCGTCTTAAGTAATACCATAATAACACAATATAATTCCGGATACATTTAAACAAAACTTACAATGACTGCTTTTAAAAATTATCAGAAAATAACAAGGACGGAGTGTACCCTTAACAGACTTAGCTTTTTGTTTGCGGTATTAGGTATTTTTTTATTATTGAGTTTTACGGCTTTGTCAAAACCAATGGCTAACGATGTTGATAAGCTTTCATTAAGTACACAAGCTCCAACATCAATTTCTTTGAACGCGGTTGTTGGTACACTGTTTACTTATCAGGTTGTAAATGCTAACGGCTTAGCATTTGCTAACGGTTCAACATTTACTGTAGTTACTGGAGGAGGTGCTTCACCATTACCAGCGGGATTAGCCATAAACAGCTCAACAGGTAAAATTACCGGAACACCTACAACGGTAGGAACACCCACAGTAACAATAAGTGTAAGACCACCGGTTCTTGGAGCAGCAACTCAAGTAATTTTAAATTTTACGGTTACTGCACCTTTGCCACCTGCGCCCGTAGTACAAACAGCAACAATAACAGGGATACTCAATACGCCTATCACTAATTTTCAAATTAAATTGACTTCGTCAACAGCTGTAGCGACCTCATATGCAATAACACAAGGTATAGCGCCGGGTAATCTTAATCTTCCGGTAGGCTTATCATTGAATGTAGCAACGGGTGTAATAAGTGGTACACCTACAGTACCGGGTAATTACAGCGTTTTAATAAGTGCGACTAATGGAACAGGTCCATCAGCAGTAACAGGGGCATCGGGAATGATTAATTTTGTTATTATACCTCCTACACCTCTGATAACAAGCCCTACTTCAGCAACTGCAAATGAAGGATCAAATTTTACCTATACTTTTTCTGCATCAAATAATCCGACAGGGTATTCTGTTTCGAGTTTGCCAAGTGGACTGACTTTTGATCCTGCTACTCAAATAATATCGGGTACACCAAAGGTTGCAGGAACCTATAATATTATCTTAACAGCTAGCAACGCTAGTGGAGCAACTACAGCAAGTCTTTCATTAGTTATTATACCTCCGGTGCCTGTGGTATCCAGTGCGGGATCAGCTACTGGGGCTGTAAACTCTCCATTTACTTATATTGTTGTTGCTTCCGATAATCCATATCAGTACGAGGCTAGTACTCCTTTACCTACAGGTTTATCTTTAAATACTGTAACAGGTGTTATAACCGGAACGCCAACAGTAGCTACGCCGGCACAGACGTATACCATTACTGTAACAAACGCAGGAGGGCCAACAAATTTTCCTTTAACTATAACAATTACGCCACCCATTCCTATAATTAAAGGACCAAAATTTGTAAACGGAGTTGTAACAGTACCATTTAGCTACTTACCAACGCCACCAACAGATCCTACTGCAATATGGGCGATAAGTGAAGGTACATTACCTCCCGGTTTAGCTTTAACTACGTCAACTGGTTTAATCAGCGGAACTCCTACTGCAACAGGGTTCTATGAGTTCACGCTTTCAGAAACAGTTAGTGGTGTTACCGGATATAAAGATATTGCTGTTTATATTCCAATAGCAAATGGTACAGGAAGCTCCGTGGCAAAATTTACAAGTGCTACTAGTCTTGGTAATAGCGATATCTATGATGATACACATTTTGTGGGCGTGTTTACAAATGTTCAATCCGGCACTTATGCTTTCGAAGTAAATGGTGATGCCATATTTACAAGAATAGTTGTAAAGAATTTCAATACATGGCCCGATTTCGTTTTTAAT
>JABDBG010000011.1:0-263 GCA_013288745.1 Bacteroidota bacterium | reverse complement strand
TCCGCTTGCAGAGATAGAAAAATACATTAATACAAACAAACATTTACCCGGTATGCCATCGGCCAGCGATATACAAAAAGATGGCATTGACGTAGCTGTTAGCCAAAGAGCTTTATTGCAAAAGGTAGAAGAATTAACACTTTATATCATCGAACAAAATAAAAAATCAGAAGAGCAGGATAAAAAAATTGAGCAATTACAAAATGAAAATGATCAACTACAGAAGTTGCAAGAAGAAGTAGATGGCCTAAAATGGTTACTTC
>JABDBG010000010.1 GCA_013288745.1 Bacteroidota bacterium | reverse complement strand
GCTTGGAAATCAGGGGAACAGAATCTGAGACATCTTTAGCAGACAGGGTCAATAAAGCGGCCTATGAAATATCTTTTAAAGATCAGTTTGATAAGCAAATATTGAATGACGATCTAAAAAGAGCTTGTAGCGAAGC
This sequence comes from Bacteroidota bacterium, assembly GCA_013288745.1. GTDB lineage: Bacteria > Bacteroidota > Bacteroidia > Chitinophagales > Chitinophagaceae > Ferruginibacter. Next base: position 45,888 of record JABDBG010000010.1, on the reverse strand, counting down.
TGAAACAATTATAAAAGCGTTTATTAATAGTTAATAGGTGTATCTTTCTATAAACCAAGTCATGGTTCTTTCTTAATTTTGCCCTATGGATCTTATTGCATTATTGGCCATATTTATTTCTTTATTGCTCATCGGATTTTGTTCGGGGATCGAGATCGCATTTGTTACCTCTAACAAATTATCTATCGAATTAAGAAAAAAGCAAGGTTTTTATAGTGGCAAGATCTGGAGTGATTACGCAGATAAGCCGGCACAATTCATTGGCACTACCATAATCGGATTCAATATTTTACTGGTTGTATATGGTTTGTTGTGGAGCACTTTCATGCATGATATCTGGTACAATAATATTAAGATAGGAACACTTAGTTTGAATATTGATAATGACTATGTTCATTTGTTTTTCGAAACCCTGATCTCCACATCCGTATTACTTTTTTTCGAATTCATATTCAAGGCAATATTCAAGGCGCAAAACAACAGCATTATCGGCAGCGGTTTGATCGCATATATTTCTAAATTCTTTTATTCAATTTTTTCGGGCATCGCTACGCTGTTTGTTAATATGGCCGAATGGATATTGAAATATATTTTTAATGTAAAGCTGAATGAAAAGCGCGATGTATTCAGTAAGATAGACCTGGAAAGCTTTATCTCGCAAAGCAAAAATCACGACGAAGAAGACATTGCCGAAATAAATAAAGAGCTTTTTGAAAATGCGCTATCGTTAGGCGAAAAGAAAATAAGGGAATGTCTGGTGCCAAGAAAAGAGATTGAAGGTATCGATGTCACTACTCATATCGAAGATGTAAAGAACCATTTTATAAACACGCGTCTAAGTAAGCTGGTTGTATATGAAAACAATATTGATAATATATTAGGGTATATCCACCAGTTGGATATGTTCAAGAACCCGTATGATATCAGAACCATCTTATTACCTATTCCTGCGATTCCGGAAAGTATGAGTGCGACAGATCTGATGAATAAATTTTCTAAAGAAAGGAAAAGTATTGCCTGGGTGGTTGATGAATTTGGCGGAACAGCAGGGATCGTTACCATGGAAGATCTGTTAGAAGAAATTTTCGGAGAGATAAATGACGAATATGATATCGCAGAAGAATTTGTAGATAAACAATTATCAGCTACTGAATTTATTTTTAGCGGAAGGGTTGAACTGGATTATATCACTCAAAAGTATGAATTGGAATTTCCTGAAAATGAAGAAACTGAAACTTTGAGCGGATTCATTATTCAAAACAGGAACGAGATACCTAAACAAAAATCAACTTTCACTATTGGAAATTACCAGTTTGATATTTTGCATGTTAGCGATACCCGTATCGAAACCGTGAAACTAAAAGTATTAAAATAAATACTTTGCATAAATGCTGAGTAAATGAATAATTTTGTTTCCTCAAATTGATCTCAGCATGTCTTCAACAATATTAATTATCGACGACGAAGAAAAACTTCGCAGTCTGCTTACCAGGATCATTACATTAGAAGGTTTTACCGTTATAGAAGCCAGCAACTTAAAAGCCGGTTTAAAAATTCTCGAAAAGGATCAGATCGATGTAATTCTTTGCGACGTAAAATTACCTGATGGCAATGGTGTTGATTTTGTGAAAGAAATAAAACCAAGATTTCCCTTAGTTGAAATTATTTTACTCACAGCATACGGCAATATTGCCGATGGTGTACAGGCAATGAGAAATGGTGCGTACGATTATATTACTAAGGGCGATGACAACGACAAGATAATTCCATTATTAAATAGCGCATTAGAAAAAGTTCAATTGCAAAAACGTATTGAACAATTAGAGCAACAGGTTGGTAAACGGTACGGATTTGAAAGTATTTTAGGGAGTTCTGCTTTGATACAAGAAGCGATCACATTGGCAAAGAAAGTGGCGCCTACAGATGCCACGGTTTTATTATTGGGAGAAACAGGAACAGGTAAAGAAGTATTTGCACAAGCCATTCACAATGGAAGCAAACGTGCAGGGAAACCCTTTATGGCACTTAATTGTAGCGCTTTCGGAAAGGAAATACTGGAGAGCGAAATATTCGGTCATAAAGCCGGTGCTTTTACCGGAGCTATAAAGGATAAAAAAGGATTAATAGAAGAAGCAACAACCGGTACTTTGTTTTTGGATGAGATAGGCGAGATGCATATCGAGCTACAATCAAAATTATTACGTGTATTAGAAACAAATGAGTTTATTAAAGTGGGCGATACAAAGCCAACCAAAGTAAACGTGAGAATTATCGCTGCAACAAATCGCGACCTGCAACAAGAAGTAAAGGAAGGAAAATTCAGAGAAGATCTTTTTTATCGCTTAAATGTGTTTACTATTTTTCTGCCATCGCTTCGCGATAGAAAAAAAGATATCCCTGTTTTAGCACAACATTTTCTAAAAATATTTTCGCAAAAGTCAAATACGAAAATTGAAAATGCCAGCAAAGAATTTCTGGAACATTTACAACAACATGATTGGAAAGGAAATATCCGTGAACTAAAAAACATAATGGAACGTGCCGTTATTTTAGCAGACGGAACAGAGTTAACGATCGAAAGCTTGCCAATAGAATTACAATCAATTAACCTTAATACTCAGGGAACATTGTCTGCTTTTGATCTCGCAAGTGTTGAAAAATTACATATCCAGCGGGTGCTAAATCATACAAAAGGAAACAAGACCGAAACGGCAAAATTGCTGAATATTGGCTTAACAACACTCTATAGAAAGATCGAAGAATATAAGATCATTTAATAAAACCTTTTCATTTTGAAAATATACCCTTCCAAAACGGAAGGGTTTTTTATAGGGGTACCTTTCGCCATAATTCACTTCTAAAAATTTAGATCCTTGCTGGATAATGCTTCTGGCTGATTACAATGATATTTTGTCTTTTAGGCATAACGTTTGGTCAGTGTGTAGGTTCGATTGTTTGCCATTGATTACGCTTTATTTACATACAGTGTAATGGAAGTAATTTTTTATTTAAATAAACAATGTTATGGCAACTGTTTCTCTTCCTCCTTAGCACCAATTCGTTTTTTACGATCAGCAAATCTTTATATTCTTAACCAAAGCAGCAGCAAACCATTATGCATCCCAACATTAAAAAAGTAACAGCCGCAGGCTTACTTGTAACCCTTGGTATTATTTTCGGTGATATCGGGACTTCACCATTATATGTTTTCAGTTCAATTATCGGCGACAGGCCGATCTCACAAGAATTAGTATATGGCGGTATCTCTTGTGTTTTATGGACATTGACTTTACAAACAACATTCAAGTATATTTTCTTAACGCTTCAGGCAGATAACAAAGGCGAAGGAGGAATATTTTCTTTATATGCCCTGGTATGGCGTTATCGTCACTGGCTTTATTTTCCTGCAATTCTTGGAGCCGCAACTTTATTGGCTGATGGTATCATCACACCACCTATTTCTGTTGCTTCAGCTATTGAAGGTTTAAATGGTGTGCATGGATTAGAAAATATAATTGTACCCGGCAATGCATTAACGATAGGAATTGTTATTGCTATCATGACCTTATTATTTTTCTTTCAACAATTTGGAACCAAAGTCGTGGGTAGTGCGTTTGGTCCTATTATGTTTGTTTGGTTTAGTATGATCATGTTCTGGGGAGCTATCCAGGTTTTCCATTTCCCTAACATTTTAGCGGCAGCAAATCCATATTATGCAATGAATTTATTGGTGCATTATCCGAAAGGATTCTGGCTATTAGGTGCAGTATTTTTATGTACAACAGGCGCTGAAGCTTTATATTCTGATCTGGGCCATTGCGGTAAAAAAAATATACAGGTAAGCTGGTTCTTTGTAAAGACAGCATTGCTTGCAAATTATTTTGGCCAGGCTGCCTGGTTATTGAATAGCGGTAAAACTACATTGGGTAGTTTAAATCCATTTTATGAAATTATGCCGCATTGGTTTTTATTGCCGGCGATCATTATTGCCACTTTAGCAACGATCATTGCCAGCCAGGCATTGATCAGTGGATCATTTACATTGATCAGCGAAGCGGTAAGCATGAATTTCTGGCCGCGCATTACTATTAAATATCCAAGCAATATTCGCGGACAAATTTATATACCAAGCATCAACTGGATATTGTATGCGGGTTGTGTTGGTATGATGTTATATTTTAAAGATTCCAGCTCAATGGTAGTGGCTTATGGTTTCTCTATTACAGTAGCGATGATCATGACCACAACATTAATGTTCTATTACATGAAGTTTGTAAAAAAATGGAACCCGTTTATTATCGCACTAATTCTATGTGTATTTATATCGGTAGAATCATCCTTCTGTATCGCCAATGTAATTAAGCTTGCAGCAAGATGGAAATTCTTAATATTTGAATTTACATTGGTGTATGTAATGTTTGTTTGGTTCAAGGCAAGAAAAATTACCAATCGTTTCCTTCAATTTGAAAACATTTCTTCTTTTGTACCAAGATTGATTGCGCTAAGCACAAATGCAGCGGAGCCTAAATATGCTACACATCTTGTTTACCTTACAAAAGCCAATAGCGTAAAAAGCGTTGAAACAAGAATACTTGAATCTATATTAAGTAAAAGACCTAAACGTGCAGATGTATATTGGTTAATACATATCGAAAGAGCAGATGACCCATACACAATGGAATATGCTATCGAAGAAATTGAACATGATAAAATAATACGCGTTGAATTTAAACTTGGTTTTAGGATACAGCCGCGCGTTAATTTGTTATTCAGGAAAGTAATGCAGGATATGTTGGAGCACCACGAGTTAGATGCTAATTGCGTACAATCAGGCTTTAATAAACACAATATAACTGCTGATATCCGTTATGTATTGATACAACGTTTTCTTTCTGTTGAAAATGAATTTTCAATGAAAGAAGGCTTTATATTAAAATCTTATTTCTGGCTAAGCAGATTAGGTTTGTCTGATAAAAAAGCATTCGGTTTAGATCAGAGTGATACGAAGATCGAAAAGACTTCTTTATTGGTAGCTCCTATTCATAATATTCCACTCAGGCGTATGGAACATGTTTAATAGCTTTTCCATTTTGACAAAACCCTTCCCAAACGGAAGGGTTTTTTGTTATGCCTAACTGTGTTTAAAAAGCAAAAAATCTACTCAAAGCCTTATCTGTATTGTGTTTCATCTTTATTAACTGTCGTTTTGGTTTGTAGGCATGTGTTTGGCATTATACCGTCAACAAGAATTCATTTATTATTCTTAAACCAAAAACAAAACAAATGAAAGCATTATCAAAATCGATTATGGCAACAACGCTGTTGGCTGTCATAGCTGCAACTGCCTGGGCAGAAAATGTAGGCGATACACAAACGTCAACTGGCGATGCACGGGTTGGAGGAGTTATATTATTAATTATGGTATTAATACTGCCAACTTTTAAGAGCAGCAAAGATCATGTTGTTAAAACTAGTAGTAAATCATACTATTAAAATTAGTCCACAAACTATAAAATAAACTTATAGCAACATGAAGCTAACCAAAACCAAAGAAAAAATAGCCGATATCGTGGTCATTGTAGCAGCTTGGGCAATTGCAATTGCACTGGTTTACATAGCCATTTTAAAATTTAAAAGGCTACTACATTAATCACCAAAAAATAAAAAATATGTTAACCGTAATTCTTTACGTAACAGGCATTGTATCCTTTGTCCTGTTATTTAGATCTATTGATTTTTTTGATAAAATTTAAAAAATATACATCATGCTTTATTTATTCATTGTTTCAGTTCTGGTATTTCTTTACTTATGTTATGTATTGATAAAGCCGGAAAAATTTTAAAAGTAGTAGAAAGTAATAGAAAGCAATAAAGAAATTTCTCCTGATACTTGATACTTAAATCTTAATACTAACAATTCAAACACACAATTCAAATGAACACAGAAATCATAGGCATAATAGTAATGTTTATACTGATGGTATTGTTCGCAATACCACTTGGTAGATACATGGGCAAAGTATACGAAGGTGAACGTACCTGGCTGGATCCTGTTTTAAATCCGTTAGACAAATTGTTTTATAAACTAGGCGGTATCAAAGCAGAAAAACAGATGACCTGGAAAGAGAATCTGGTTGCGATGTTACTCGTCAATTTTGTATGGTTCATACTGGCCATGATCTTGTTGATGAACCAGGGATGGCTGCCGCTAAATCCCGACGGTAATCCTTCTATGACGGCTGATCTTGCTTTTAATACCGCTATGAGTTTTATCTCGAATACGAATATTCAGCATTACTCCGGTGAGTCTGCCGTGTCTTATCTCGGACAATTAACCTTACAATTCTTTCAGTTTGTTAGTGCCGGTACAGGTATGGCAGTTTGCGTAATTGTATTTGTTGCAATGAAAGAAAAAACAACAGATAAGCTTGGCAATTTTTATGTGTATTTAATTAAGTCATGTACAAGAATATTACTACCCCTTTCAATAATAGCTGCCATTTTCCTTGCGTTCAGCGGAACACCAATGACCTTCCAGGGAAAAGGGCAGTTTGTTTCTTTACAAGGCGACACAGTAAATGTTAGTCGCGGCCCTTCCGCAGCAATGATCGCGATCAAACAGATAGGAACAAATGGTGGTGGTTTTTATGGCGTTAACTCGGCGCATCCTTTTGAGAATCCAAGTTATTTAACTGCAGGAATTGAAGTGATCTATATCATTCTTATTCCTATTGCATTATTGTTCACGATGGGCTATATGTTAAAAAGAAAAAGATTGGCGTGGACATTCTTTATCATAATGGCCATAGGGTTTTTATTGTTCGCAATTCCGGCAATGCATTATGAAATGAAAGGAAACCCTGCCATCGCACAAATGGGTATTTCGCAACCACTCGGTAGTATGGAAGGAAAAGAAGTTCGATTTGGTTCTGCATTGTCAGCTTATTGGGGTATCAGTGCAACAGTTACTTCTAACGGTTCCGTATGTGCGATGCACGATAGCTTTACTCCGTTAGCGGGAATGCTTTGTATGTGGGGTATGATGGTAAACTGCTTCTTTGGGGGAGTTGGTGTAGGATTTTTGAATTTTTACATTTTTGTTATTATAGCAGTTTTTATCGGAGGATTAATGGTTGGCCGAACACCCGAATTTTTAGGAAAAAAACTGGAAGCAAAAGAGACAAAGATCGCAACGATTATTGCACTGCTTCATATTTTCTTAGCGTTAGGTGGTACAGCATTAGCCTGTCATTTATATGTTGGCGATCCACAAACATATTCAGGCTGGTTAAATAATCCGGGTTATCATGGCTTCTCTGAAATGTTGTACGAATATTTTTCTGCATCAGCTAACAACGGATCAGAGTTTGCCGGCTTAAGCGCAAATGTTCCGTTCTGGAATATTAGTGACGGTGTTATTATGGTGATAGGCCGTTATCTACCGATCATAGGCCCATTAGCAATAGCTGGTATCATGGCGAATAAAAAATATGTGCCTGAAAGTGCAGGAACGCTTAAAACAGATACCAGCACATTTGGTATCCTGGTGTTGGCGGTAATATTTATTGTAGCAGCATTATCGTTTTTCCCTGCACTGGTTTTAGGTCCGATAGCAGAGTTTTTCAAAATGAGATAAACAAAATAATAAACAGGGTTTAAAAATTAATTATATGGCACGAAATAAATCTAGTAATAATCTCTTCGAGGCATCTTTAATGAAAGAAGCATTCAAACACTCTTTTGTAAAATTGAATCCTCGCATCATGTTCAAGAACCCGGTAATGTTTACCGTGGAGATAGGAACAGTGATCATGCTTATTGTTTGCATCCTTATATTAAAAGGTGATCATGCACAAGGTAGCTTCGCGTATAACTTTTGCATTTTTATTATTCTTTTTCTAACGTTATTGTTTGCAAATTTTGCAGAGGCCATTGCTGAAGCGCGTGGTAAAGCGCAAGCAGATAGCTTAAGAAAAACAAGAGAAGAAACACCTGCAAAAAAAATATTTCCTGTGGGAGACATGTACGTGAATGAAATAAAAATTGTTCCTTCTTCACAATTAGCAAAGGGTGATGTTTTTCTTTGCGAAACTGGAGACCTGATTCCGATGGATGGTGAGATCATTGAAGGTATTGCTACCATTGATGAAAGCGCCATCACCGGAGAAAGTGCACCGGTGATAAGAGAAGCCGGCGGTGATAAATCATCCGTAACAGGCGGTACAATGGTATTGAGCGATAAAATAAAAGTACGTGTTACAACAGAACCAGGTGAAAGTTTCTTGGATAAAATGATCGCATTAGTAGAAGGAGCATCACGCCAGAAAACACCAAATGAAATTGCATTGACAATTTTGTTGGCAGGGTTTACGATCATATTCACTATTGTATGTGTTACATTAAAACCATTTGGTGATTTTGCTAACACACCTATCACGATAGCAGCCTTTATTTCTTTATTCGTTTGTTTAATTCCAACAACGATCGGTGGCTTATTATCTGCTATCGGTATTGCAGGTATGGATAGAGCTTTAAGAGCGAATGTAATAACCAAAAGCGGCAAGGCTGTCGAAACAGCGGGAGACCTTGATACACTGTTATTGGATAAAACCGGAACGATCACAATCGGTAACAGAAAAGCTACAGGCTTTTGGCCAGCCGATAATATCGGAGAAAAAGATTTTATCGATGCATGTGTACTCTCTTCTTTAGCAGATCAAACTCCGGAAGGAAAATCTATCATTGAATTAGCGAATCTTAATATCAATGGATTTAATACCATCGATGCAAAATTTATAGAATTCACTGCAGAAACAAGATGCAGCGGTATCGACTTGCAAAATGGATTAAGAATTCGTAAAGGTGCTTTTGATTCTATCAGAAATATTGCGTTGAAAGCGGGCAACTCATTTCCGGCCGAAACAGAAGCAAGAGTTAAAGCGATCGCATCAAACGGTGGTACGCCATTAGTTGTTAGTCAAAACGAAACAATATTTGGTGTGATTGAATTGCAGGATATTATTAAGCCCGGTATTGCAGAACGTTTTCAGCGCTTGCGTAAAATGGGTGTTAAAACAGTAATGGTTACGGGTGATAATCCTTTAACAGCAAGGTTCATTGCGGAAAAAGCGGGCGTAGATGATTTTATCGCGGAAGCTAAACCCGAAGACAAAATGAATTATATCAAAAAAGAACAACAAGGCGGTAAGCTTGTTGCGATGATGGGCGATGGAACAAACGATGCGCCGGCTTTAGCACAGGCAGATGTTGGCGTAGCGATGAATAGCGGTACACAAGCTGCTAAAGAAGCAGGTAACATGGTTGATCTGGATAACGATCCAACTAAACTAATTGAGATCGTTGAAATTGGTAAACAGTTATTAATGACAAGAGGAACGTTGACAACTTTCAGTATTGCAAATGATGTGGCAAAATATTTCGCGATCGTTCCGGCATTATTTATTGTATCAATACCGGCGTTGCAAAGTTTAAATATTATGAATTTGCATAGCCCTGAAAGTGCGATTTTATCAGCAGTTATTTTTAATGCGATCATCATTCCATTATTAATACCATTAGCATTAAAAGGCGTTTCCTACAAACCGATTGGCGCAAGCGCTTTGTTAAGAAGGAACATGTTCATATATGGATTAGGAGGATTGGTCGTTCCTTTCATCGGTATTAAATTAATAGATCTTGTCGTATCGATCTGGTTTTAAAATATTAAAGTCGTAATAAAAAATTAAAAACATGAAACAACATATTCTTCCCGCACTAAGATTAACCCTGGTATCAGTCTTTTTCTTTTGTGTGGTGTATACATTACTTATCTGGGGCATTGCACAAGCAGCTCCGAATCAAGGAAAAGGCGAAACTGTTACCCTAAACGGAAAAGTGGTAGGCTACGCTTTAGAAGGACAAAACTTTACCCAGGATAAATATTTCTGGGGCCGCCCGTCTAAAGCCGGAAATGGTTATGATGCTACAAGTGGTAGCGGTAGTAACAAAGGCCCTTCTAATCCTGATTATTTAGCAGATGTACAAAACCATATCGATTCATTTATGGTACATAATCCTGATGTAAAAAAGGCAGACATACCTTCTGAGTTGGTAACCTATTCAGCAAGTGGATTGGATCCGGATATTTCAACAGCCGCAGCGTACGTACAAGTAGCAAGAATTGCTAAGACCAGAAATATCAGTCAGGATAAGATAGAAGAACTGATAGTAGATAATATGCAAAAACCCTTATTTGGTTTTTTCGGTATAGAAAAAATAAATGTGCTACAACTAAACATTGCGCTCGATAATTTAAAATAATTTTAAAGAAGGTTTCTGCTGGTCTTCAAAAATGTTACCCTTCTCTGGTTTGAGGAGGGTAACTTGTTCTTAGATAATTAAAATTTACACAATGCCCGACGAACAAAGTGCAGCACATTTTTTGGAAATAATCCGCAGGTCAAGACGCGGAAAGTTTAAGGTTTATATTGGCATGAGTGCAGGCGTTGGTAAAACCTTTCGCATGTTGCAGGAGGCTCAGACTTTGTTACGCAATGGTGTTGATGTGAAGATCGGATACATAGAAACGCATCAACGAAAAGAAACCCATGATCTTTTGGAAGGCTTGCCATTAATACCAAGGCGAAAACTTTTTTATAAAGGGAAAGAATTAGAGGAGTTAGACGTACAAGCTATTTTGAACCTTCATCCGGAAATTGTAATAATAGATGAGCTCGCCCATACTAATATTGAAGGAAGCAAAAATGAAAAACGCTGGCAGGATGTAATGGATATTTTAGATGCCGGTATCAATGTGATCAGCGCTGTAAACATTCAACATATTGAAAGTTTAAATCCCGAAGTAAAAGCGATAACAGGAATAGAAGTTGCAGAACGAATTCCAGATAGCGTTTTACAGCAGGCAGATGAAGTAGTAAATATTGATCTTACGGCAGATGAACTAATCGTTCGATTGAAAGAAGGGAAGATTTACAAGACAGAAAAAATCCCTATTGCATTAAAGAATTTTTTTCAGGCAGAAAGAATATTACAACTGAGAGAGCTGGCCCTAAAAGAAGTAGCGTCACAAGTAGAAAGAAAAATTCAAACAGAACTTCCGCGGAATGGCCATCTTAAAAGCGAAAGATTTTTAGCTTGCATCGGCAGCAATCATGAAACCGCTAAAAAAGTAATTCGTAAAACAGCAAGGTTAGCATCGTATTATAATTCAAGCTGGATATTGTTATACGTACAAACACCAAAAGAGAGTGGCGATAATATTGGTCTGGCTGCACAAAGGCATTTGCTGAATAATTTTAAGTTGGCAACAGAGCTAGGCGGGGAAGTGATTAAGATCAAACAAAACAATATTGCCAAAGGCATCATAGAAACAAGCGAAGAAAAAGGAATCACAACGATCTGTATCGGTAAACCACACCTTAATTTGTTGAATATAATTTTGAGCACAGCAGTATTCAATCAATTATTAAACAAATTATCGGCTTCAGACATTGATATTGTAATTTTATCGTAGAAAAGAACGGTTATGAGATTAAAAACAAAATTATCATTGGCATTAGGTTTTTTATTTTTAGTGATACTCACTTTTTGTGTGTTGAGTATTTTTTATATCAATAAACTGAGTACTAATGAAGACAGGATATTAAAGAACAACTTTGAAACATTAATGTTTTGTGGAAATATGTTGAAAGAGCTGGATCAATTACCGCAAAACACACAAGCTTACAAGGCATTCGAAGACAATCTCAATAAACAAGAGAATAACATTACCGAACAAGGAGAAAAAGAAGCAACTGCAGACCTTAGAAAAAATTTCAATGAACTGAAAGCGAATCCATTCGATTCGTCAAAATATCCTCAAATACGCCAATCCATTCAGATCATTAATAGTTTGAATGAAAATGCTATTCTTAGAAAAAACAATAGTGCACACAATACGGCTGAGGACGCCAATTTTATCCTGACCATAATTTTTGCCGTACTTACTTTGATCGCTTTTACATTGGTGGTAAATTTTCCGAGTATTATCTCAAATCCTATACGTGTATTATCAGAAGGTATTGCAGCGATCGCGGATAAAAATTATAATAAAAGAATTTACTTGGACCAGGATGACGAGTTTGGTGATCTGGCAGCATCGTTCAACAGCATGGCGGAAAAACTGGATGAGTATGAAAACAGCAATCTTGCCGAAATCAAATTTGAAAAAAGCCGTATTGAAACGATCATCAATCAAATGAAAGATGGTATTATTGGGTTGGATAACAAACGAAATATTTTGTTTTTGAATAAAGTGGCTGAAAAATTACTGGGATTAAAAGAAACAGAGATCATCGGAAAATATGCGCCGGATATAGCATTGAAAAATGACCTGATGAGAACCCTGCTTTCTGAAGAGAACAATAAAAAAGAATTGAAAATATATGCAGATAATAAAGAAAGCTACTTTAATAAAGATATATTGAATGTAAAAAATCCAGAAAATAATGCGATCATCGGGAAAGTTATTGTATTACGTAACATCACTCCTTTTCATGAATTGAATGAAGCGAAAACAAATTTCATTGCCACCGTTTCGCATGAATTAAAAACACCGATCTCTTCAATTAAAATGAGTGCCAAATTATTGACAGATGAACGCACGGGAAATTTGAATGGTGAACAAAATGAATTGATCACAAGTATCAGGGAAGATGCAGACAGATTATTAAAAATCACCGGTGAACTATTAAACATGGCGCAGGTAGAAACAGGAAATATCCAATTAAAATTACAAACAACAAACCCAACGTTAATTGTTGACGAAGCTATATTGGCTGTTAAATTTCAAGCTCAACAAAAAAATATCGATATAAAAATTCATATCAGCGATCATTTACCGATCATTCATGTTGATGCGGAAAAAACAACCTGGGTATTGATCAATTTTTTAACCAATGCTATTAAATATTCTACCGATTCATCTCTTATTAATGTAAATGTTTTTACTGAGAATGATCAGACGAAATTTACAGTGCAGGACCAGGGCAAAGGAATTGCGGAAAAATACCTGCCAAAAATATTCGACCGATATTTTAAAGTGCCGGGCACAAATGAACAGACGGGAACAGGTCTAGGTTTAGCGATTTCAAAAGAATTTATAGAGGCGCAGGGCGGACATATCTGGGTAAATAGTTTTATCGGCGGCGGAAGTACATTCGGTTTCACATTCGATAACTCCTAAAGTCAAAAGGGAAAACCAAAAAGTAAATATCACGTTTAGCATCACTTTCAGCATCATGCTTAATAATATAGTGCATGAAATTTCAACTTGTCCTTTTTGTTCCACTCTAGTGTTGGCGCAGGCATTTTAAAAGTACGGTTTAAAGTGAGAACCGTTTTTGCAAAAGGCGATGCATTATCGATACGGTACAGATCAGTATCAAAAGAAAAATAAAATTGACGGTAACGCTCGAAATCAGGAATTTCTTTTCCATCTACTTTTATTGGATTTTTTACTGCACTTACCATTCCTTCGGCGCCATAACCGGCAGTAACGTTTAACCATTTAGGAAAATCTGTATTGCCGGGTAAAAAAGAGCCAATATTTACAGAGAACCAATAAGTTTGTCCGTTATAATCTTTCAGCATTCGTTGCGGTAAATTATCGCCTAATTCTTCCGGATGGTACTTTGCGAAGATGGAACCGTGGTAAGAATATTTTAAACCCATACGTTGTTGCCCCCACATTAATTGTTGTCCTTCAAACAAAAGGCAACCGGCCATATTTGCTAACATATCTCCTTTTGAAAACCCCCATTCGGCCGAATGACCATCCATTAATTCTATTATCGTCATTAAACCTAAAGAAGTAAGTGTTCCTATCGCAGCAGCTTCACCCGGTTTTATGCCACCCCAGTTCAATAGACCGCTTTGCAAAGCGGCCAAGTTATAAGCACTTGTTGCATGCCCGAATTTATCCATTTGCAGCCATTCATCATTATCATTGATAAAATGAAACCGGCTATGCGGAAATTTTTTGTACCATAAATAATTTAAGCCAACACTTACAATAGCTGTTGCTACCGTTTCACCGATGGTAACACCCACAACGCGAGATGAATTATATGAAGGAGAAGATTCGAAAAAATCTTTTTGCGCAATTACCGTTAAGCTTGATACACAAAAAATAAAAATCAATCCACAGCAAATAACCACTTTAATTTTAAAATAATATTTTTCAAAAAATGACGACATGCAGGTTATTAAACGATGAGGAGTATATAAAGATCAAATATATTTAAAACATTTTTTAAAAGGAGAATCTATAAAAACAAATCCACGCCTTGTAGCGTGGATCATGTTTTTAATTTTTAATTAGTTATTTATGTTCACCACCAATTCTATCCTGGTGTTTTCTATCAACCTTTCTGTATACCCATGCAAATAATAATGGAAATATCCATAAAGAGAAGAACATGGCGCAAAGAATGCCACCAATTACAACTCTTGCTAAAGGCCTTGAGCTTTCAGAGCCAATACCGTGTGAAATAGCAGCAGGCAATAAGCCTAAGGCTGCCATTAAAGCCGTCATCATAATAGGTCGTATAAGAGAATTAACGCCTAGCTTGATCGAAGTGTATAAAGGATAAGGCTCTCGTCGTATCAATTCTAAATTCTGTTTGAAAGCAGTTATTAATAACACGCCACTTAAAATACAAATACCAAACAACGCGATGAAACCAATACCCGCAGAGATACTAAAATTAGTACCGGTAATATGCAAGGCTAAAATACCTCCTACGATCGCAAAAGGAACGTTTAGGAAAACAAGCCCGGCATCAGTAAGGTTACCAAACATTACGAAGAGTAATAAAAAGATCAATAACAAACTGATCGGCACAACTTGTTCCAGTCTTTTTGTAGCACGTTGCGCGTTTTCAAAATCTCCCTGCCAAACCATACTGTAACCCGGCTTCATATCAACAACAGCTTTTACTTTTTTCTGCGCTTCAGCGATGGCACTTCCCATATCGCGGCCACGAACGGAAAACTTAACGGCAGAGTAACGTACGTTATCATCACGGAAAATCAGGCATGGTCCTGTTATCATGGAAATATTTGCCAACTCTTTTACAGGAACTTTTGAACCACTTTGTGTTGGCACCATTAGATTGCCAATATCATCAACCGTACCACGGTATTGCTCCGGAAAGCGAATACGGATATCAAATTTCCTCATCCCTTCATATAAAGTACTAGCAGCTTTGCCTCCTATCGCCATTTCAATTACAGCATTAGCATCTGCGGTAGCAACACCGTACAATGCCATCTTGCCCTGGTCAAGATCAATATTCAATTCCGGCTGCCCAATATTTTTTATCACACCAAGATCAGAAATACCATCAACAGTTTTCAAAACGTTGTAAACATCGTTGGCTTTATTCTCCATGTAATCCAATGAATCGCCATATATCTTAACACAGATGGAGCCTTTAACACCAGAGACAGCTTCTTCAATATTATCAGAAATAGGTTGAGAGAAATTGAGGTCTGCCCCGGGAATAACAGATAACTTTTTGTTCATGGTGTCTATCAATTCATCTTTTGTCATGTGTGGGTTCCAATCGTCTTCAGGATATAACACTACATCAAACTCATTATTATAAAAACCTGCCACATCAGTTCCATCATCAGGCCTTCCTGTTTGCGATACTACATTTTTTACTTGCGGAAAATCCATTAAAGAAGCACGTACCTGTTTAGAAACCTGTACAGACTTATCTAAAGAAATACTATAAGGCATTTGCACGCGTAACCAAATTGATCCTTCATCTAACTCGGGCAAAAATTCTGTACCAATAAACTTGAAAGAATATATTCCTGCAACAATAATAACAGCTGCGGTGATCAAGGTTCTCTTTTTATGAAAATACGTGAACTTAAATCCCTTCATGATAAAGGCCGTTAAGAAATGAACAACGGGGTTGTGTTTTTCTTTTACATTTTTTCTTAAAAGAACATTTACTAATACAGGTACTAAAGTCAATGTTGTGATCAACGCACCTAATAAGGCAAATCCTAAAGTGTATGCCAAGGGCGAAAACATTTTTCCTTCTACTTTTTGGAAAGCGAAGATTGGTAATAAGCCGGTGATGATGATTAATTTTGCAAAGAAGATCGCTTTTCCTAATTCGGCACCGTGTTTTTTTATCAATCCCATTTTGGCGCGCTTGTTAAACACGTCCATTCCGAGATCGATCGCTTGTCTGTCTAACACAACAAACAGCCCCTCCACCATTACCACAGCACCATCGATGATGATACCAAAATCCACAGCACCTAAGGATAATAAATTGGCAGACATACCCATTAAATGCAAACAAATAAATGCAAATAACAAAGACAAAGGAATGATAATAGAAACAATTACGGTAGTGCGCCAATTGAACATGAACAGCGATACAATTAATGTAACGAACAAAATACCTTCAACCAAATTATGCATTACAGTATGTGTTGCAAAATTGATCAGGTCCTCACGATTATAATAAGGAACTATTTTAGTATCTGCAGGCAAAACCTCTGCGTTTAGTTTTGCTACTCTATCTTTTACTGCCTGAATAACTTTTGTAGGGTTTTCTCCTTTACGCATTACAACGATCGCTTCAACAACATCGGGCTCATCAGTAACTGTTCTTGTTTTTGTTGCAGAATCAATAAGCGCATCCGATCTTCCTACCAAACCCAATCTTGGCAAATTAGAGATCTCAACATCTGCCACATCTTTTACTAAAACAGGAATGCCATTGATATTGGTAACAATAATATTTTTGATCTCATTAATATCATTTAATAAACCAATACCACGCACAACATAAGCCTGGTTATTTTTATTGATCACATCACCACCAATATTGATATTGCTTTTTGTTACGGCGGAATAAACATCCAAAGGCGTAATGCCAATATTTGTCAACTTACCCGGATCAACGCGGATCTCGTAGGTCTTCGTCATGCCACCAAAGCTTTCTACATCGGCTACACCCGGTACTGCGCGTAGTTGGCGGTCGATCACCCAATCCTGCATCGTTTTTAATTCTCTTGCATCACGGATTTTGCTTCTTAAAGAGTAACGGTAAATTTCACCTGTTGGCCCGGTGGGTGGCTGCACCGATAAAGATGCACCATCCGGTAAGTTGGCATTGGCTAACAAATTATTTACTTGCTGGCGCGCTTCGTTATCAGTAACACCATCATCAAAAATTAATTTTACATACGACAGGCCGAAAATACTTGTTGAACGCAGACTTGTTTTTTTCTGCACCGGGTTCATCGCTATCTCGATAGGTATAGTAACAAATTTTTCTACTTCTTCAGCGCTCCTGCCCGGCCATTGTGTAATGATGCTTATCTCGGTATTCGTTACATCCGGAAAAGCCTCGATAGGCATATTTTTAAATGTAATAATACCGGCAATAAAAAGCAATAGCGTAGCGAAGAATATAAAATATTTATTCTTCAGCGAAAAAGCAATTACGCCTCCTATGATCTTCTTCATCTTTTTTTATTTAAACCCCTCGCCCCCTAAAGGGGGAATTTGAAGTATTATTATTTTGGAATAATGCTATGAATTGAAAACATTATTAATTCTTAATTATCAATTATTAATTATTCAGTGCGCCATAGATCTGTAATGCTTGTGATGCGATCAATTTATCGCCCGGTAAAACACCCGATGAAATATATGTTCTGTCA
The DNA here is from genome assembly GCA_013288745.1 of Bacteroidota bacterium. GTDB lineage: Bacteria > Bacteroidota > Bacteroidia > Chitinophagales > Chitinophagaceae > Ferruginibacter. The sequence goes on along the minus strand of JABDBG010000010.1, from coordinate 28,131 downwards.
CCTATCGCGTTAATGATCTGTACAGGCTTTATCTGCACATCAGAATCGCTCTTAAATAGCAAAACATAATTTTGACTGTTATCAAAGATCACGGCGCTTGATGCTACACAAATAGCATCGCTGTTTACTTTACTTGTTACGGTAACGCTCGCGAACATTTGAGGTTTTAATGCATAGTCTTCGTTTGGTAACACCACACGGATCTTCATTACTTTATTTGTGGGATCCAATACATTCATCACTTTATCAACTTTCCCTTTAAAAATTTTACCGGGATAGGAAAGTGTAGTAATAACAACATCATCGCCCATATGAACTTTATCAATATCAGATTCATACACATTGGCCCATACCCAAACATTTTTAAGATCGGAAATTGTGAAAAGACCAGTAGCGTTATCAGATCTTATCGTCATATTATTGGTGATAGATTTATCAACAACAAAACCGCTGATAGGCGCTTTAATGATATACTCGCCATCTTTACTTCCGCCATTCACATTAATAACACGGTTCGATCTGTTCAATTCAGATTGCGCCTGGTCATAAGCAGTCTGTGCAGCCAATACATCTAACTGAGATGATAAACCACTCTTTGCCATTTCCTGCGTAGCTTCTAAATTCTTTTTAGTTACCTGAACATTTGCTTCAGCAGTTGAAAGGTCTTTACTGTAACCGGCCATTTCGCTACTCGTGATAACACCAAGCACCTGCCCTTGTTTTACATAATCGCCCAATGCCACTTTTACATTTTGCACATTACCGCTGATCATCGGAAAGATCTTTACTTCATTATCCTGGTTATAGTCAACCTGACCGGTAAGCGTGATCGCATTTACTAACTGACATTGGTTAACGGTATCAATTTTTAATATTTTAAACAGTGAATCTGAAATAACATATTTTGCTTTTTCATCGTCTGCCTTTTTTACATCAGCGCTGCAACTCTGCAAATAAATACTGCCGGTTAATAAAATGATAAAACTGCTAAAGCAACTTACTCTTAGAAGGTGTCGCATAATGATCGAATGATTAGGTGTTAATTAAAAAAATTTGTTCCGGTATGATAATTTATATTTTCGAAAGAGCTAACCCTGTTGAATTTTACAGAATTGATCTGCAAAACATTTTGTTTGTAAGAATCTAAAAAATCTAAAAAATCCAGCAAGCCGATATTTCTTTTTTCATAGTTGATCAACACCTGTTGCATCAGGTTATCAAAATCGTTTGAAAATTTAGGGTCAATATTTTTGTATAATTTATCCTGCTCAAAAGCCTTTTGTAAAGCTCTTGCTACGTTCTCATCAACAGTCGCTTCTATATTTTTTTGTTGAGCCTGGCTGTAATCCGCCATGGCCTTGGCTGATCTGATATTACCCTGGTTCCTGTTAAAGAAAGGAAGATCGATAGCTGCACCGATGCCAACATAATTGGTTAAATAACTTCCCTGCTCATCATAACTGGCGGATAATGTTAGATCAGGAATTGCCAATGCTTTCTGATAACTGTAATTCAACTGATTGATATTGGCATTCGTTTTCGCGATCAATAGATCCGTACGGTTTTTGTAAGCAGAATCAAGTAAAGTCGGTAAAGGATATTTACTTGGATCGAGTTGTGCGATAGCAGCAGAGTCAATAACAGGATCGATATATTTATTCGATTTTAATTGCAACAACAATTTCATTTCACTTTGTACATCATTGATCTGATTTTGAAGCGTACTGTATTCTGTTTGTAAACTGTATAACTGTGCTTTAATACGGATCACTTCTTTTTCCGCGATATAGCCTTTGCCGCTTAATTCGTTGAATGCCGTTACAACCTGTTGCAAAGAAACAATCTCTTTATCATAAGCCTTAGCAGATTGTTGTAAATAATAGATATTGAAAAAGTCGCTTCTGAGTGTAAATTTTAATGTTCTTAAAAGATCAAAAAACTGGTACTCTGTTAAATCTGCATTTGCCTGCGCAATTTTTATTTGTTTGTTGCGCTTACGGCCCAATAAAATTAATTGTGATAATTGGGCTGCCGTTTCATCGTTGGCGCCTGTAGGGAAAAACTGATTCAGTGTTCCTGAATATAATCCGTGCGAAATGCTGAAGTTTGGATTAGGTATTAATTTAGCCTGATACACAAGTGCTTTTTGTGCGCTCACATTATATTTTTGTGCCAATAACAATAAATTATTGTCTAAGAACACTTTTTCTGCGGCAGGCAAAGTCATGCTGGCAGTATCTGCTGTTTCCTGCGCAGATACACTCGTAGTAGCTAAAGTAGCAAAGAGAAGAATGGTTATTAAAGGTCTATACATTAGCAAGTTGTTGTTTAAAATGGAGTGCAAAGTTATCTTTAGTAAAAGTTAAGCTGGCATTAACTTATGTTATTATTCTGTTAAGCGATTTTAGTATTATTTTTGTCAAAATGATAGTCGGAATAAACCTTTGCGGAGCAATAACAGACGAAGCTAAACAGACTGATAATTTGATCATCAGTTATTTTAATACGATCGCAATAAAACAGCCAGGATATAGTTTCGTTTTTATTACTGATGACGGTTTTAAAAATTCGGCGGCAAATATAAAAAATACCAGCATTATCAGGATAGATCCGAGACCAAAAAATATATTTTTCCGAAAATTCCGGTTTGATAGAAAGCTTGAAAAGATCGTAAAAAAGAAACAGATTGACTTGCTGATAAGTCTTGGTGAAGTTTGTTCTTTGCGCAGCGAAATTCCACAGCTTTTATTGATCAATAACCTGCCTGTTCATAAAAGAGCCGCGCGGCAATTTTTGCAAAAAGCCAAAAGAATAATGACGATTTCTAATTTTTTGAAAAAAGAAATTGTTAACCGCTATAAGTTAGCTGAAGAAAAGATCGAGGTGATCTATCAAAGCATTGATAAAAGATACGCCCCTGTTTCTTTCGAAGAAAAAGAAAAAACCAAACAAAAATATACGGAAGGGAAAGAATATTTTTTATATGCGGGCGAGATCGGCCCCGATAAAAATCTGATCAATCTATTAAAAGCATTTTCTTTTTTCAAAAAAAGACAAAAGAGCAATATGCAATTGATCGTGATGACCAATAACCTTACTAGTAGTGAGTTTCAAGAGAGCCTACAAACATATAAATATAGGGAAGAGGTAAAATTATTGATCGATCTTCCGATAGAAGAACAAACAAAGATCCTGGCATCAGCCTATGCATTTGTTTCGCCATCATTGTATGAAGTTTTTCCTGAAAACATAATTGCTGCGATGCACTGTGAAGTGCCGGTTATTGCAAATGATATGGAAGTGATCAAAGAAATTTGCGAAAATTCGGTTGTATATACTAACACAAATAATTATGAAGCCATCGCTGATAAAATGATGTTGCTTTTTAAAGATGAGAAGAAACGCAATGAACTCATTGCAAAAGGAATAAAGCAGGCATTGCAATATAGTGACGATAAAACAGCTGATCTATTATGGCAATCGATTATAAAAACAACTCCCGCATAAAACTTATCTTTGCAGTCCGATATTTAAAATTGAATAATTAAAAAGAAGTATGAACAAATCATCAATAAAAATAGATGTATTGCTGGATGCGGACAAGATACCTGAAAGCATCAGTTGGAACGCAACAGATAGCACGGCAGATATGGCGCAAAAAGCAAAAGCCATGTGCCTGGCATTTTGGGATGGTGCTGATAAAACAGCGATGCGCATTGACCTATGGACAAAAGATATGATGGTAGATGAAATGGCAGATTTTTATTACCAGATGCTGATGACAATGGCCGACACTTTAAAAAGGGCTACGCAGGAACAAGGATTAACGGATGACATGAAAAAATTTGCAAAAGAATTCTTCGATAAATTCAAAGCAATACAAATAGAAAAACAGAAGTAGAGCAATGTATCGATGTGCTGATTAGCTAATGCACTAATTTGTATTAGACCTATTACTTATTACTTACTACTTAATACTTTAAAAATGGCTTTAGAACAACAAATAATGGCAGAAATGAAAGATGCCATGAAATCAAAAAACGAAGCAGCTTTACGTGGCTTAAGAGCCATTAAAGCAGAGATCATTAAAGCAAAAACTGATCCTGGCGCAGGAGGAGAAATTGATGAAGCAACGGAACAGAAATTTTTGCAAAAAATGATGAAACAACGCAAAGATTCTTTGGAAATATTTGAAAAGCAGGGCCGCGAAGATTTGGCGATAAAGGAAAGAGAAGAAATAGCCATCATAGAAAAATTTTTACCAAAACAATTAGACGCGGGTGCCTTGAAAGAGATCATCGCAAAGATCATTGCTGAAAACAATGTATCATCTGCTGCAGATATGGGCAAGGTAATGGGCATTGCCAGCAAACAATTAGGCGGGCAGGCGGATGGCAAGACAATTTCTGCTATCGTAAAAGAGCTTCTTGCAAAATAAAAAGGCAAAAGTTAAAACCCAAAAGTGATCTGAAGTAAAAAGTTTTTAGTCTTTTTGGTTTTGACATTTAATTTTCAACTTTTTATCATGATCGATATCATCTATGCCATATTGATGATCCTGGCAATATTTAAAGGGTATCAAAAGGGATTAATTATTGCACTGTTTTCCTTCACAGGTTTTGTGATCGGTCTTGCCGCCGCATTAAAATTATCGGTGTATGTAGCGGATCATTTAAAAGGCAGTCTAAATGTGTCTGCCAAAATATTACCTTTTCTTTCTTTTGCACTAGTGTTTTTAATCACGGTTCTATTGATACATTTTGGTGCCAAATTGATAGAAAAGTTATTTGAAATGGCAGCTTTAGGTTGGGCCAATAAATTGGCGGGAATATTATTGTATGCCATATTATACACAATGATATTTAGTGTGTTTCTATTCTATGCGGATAAAATCCATTTACTTACTGACTCAGCTATTCAATCTTCATTGACTTATTCTTTTATCAAGCCCTGGGGACCAAAAGTAATTGATGGATTTGGAGAGATTTTGCCTGTTTTTAAAGATATGTTCAATGATCTTGAGAACTTTTTTGCGGGAGTTCCTCAAAAAATTTCGGGTTAATTTGCCGAAAACTGCTGCGGGCGGGTTTTGATAAGCACATTCCTTTTGTCTTAATTTTGCAAAAATTAGGTCCGGTTTAATTTTTTATATAATTTTTACTTTAAAATCGATTATTTTGCAAGATAATTGAGAGATACTTTTAAGACAAGATGACTTACGACATACAATTAGACGGGAAATTTAAGTTCATAGAAGCAGGTGAGGGTGAACCTTTACTGTTGCTTCATGGCTTATTTGGTGCATTAAGCAATTTCGAACCATTGATTGATCATTTTAAGCAGTCGCATAAGGTAATTGTGCCGATACTTCCTTTATTGGATATGGACCTGCTTCATACATCGGTTGGAGGATTGCAAAAATTCGTTCAAAAATTTATTGAGCATCGCAATTACAATAACATTAATCTATTGGGTAATTCTCTAGGTGGCCATGTTGCATTAGTGCATGTACTAAAAAACCCTGAAAGAATTAAGACCATTACTTTAACAGGCAGTTCCGGCTTATTTGAAAATGGAATGGGGGACACATATCCAAAACGTGGCGATAAAGAATATGTGCGCAGAAAAACTGAGCTTACTTTCTATGATCCCAAAATGGTTACAGAAGAATTGATAGATGAGGTAATGGAAATAACAACCAACCGTCTAAAAGCAATTAAAATAATCGCATTGGCAAAAAGTGCCATCCGCAATAATTTAGGTGAAGAGTTGAACCAGATAAAACAACCTACTTGTTTGATCTGGGGAAACAACGATAATATTACGCCTCCCTTTGTTGGCGAAGAATTTAACAAGTTGATCCCTAATAGTGAGCTGCATTTGATCGATAAATGCGGTCATGCTCCTATGATGGAAGTTCCGGAAGAATTTAATGCAATATTAACCGCATTTTTAGCAAAGGTTACAAATCCTAACACTGCTGTAACTGCCTAGTATTCATACTTTAGTTCTGTACCCGATTATTTTGTTAGTGCCAAAGTTTCATAACAAAATAGTATACTAAACATATAAACTTGTTAAGATGCTGACAGTAGAGCTTATAAATAATAATATCCCACGTTTAGACCTGCAGGATTCTGTCAGCAAGGCTTTGCAGTTGATAACAGATTTCAGGGTATCTCATTTACCTGTGGCATCAGAAGATAAATTCCTTGGATTAATTAGCGAAGAAGACCTGTTGGATGCAGAGAATGATAAAGTAACCATCCAGGCTTTACAAGAAAACTTTATTCCAGCCGCTGTTGGTGATAATCAACATTTTTTAAATGCCGTTAGCTGTAGTAATCAATACGAAACAACTGTTGTGCCTGTAGTGAATGAAGAAAAAGAATTATTGGGCGTTATCACCACTACAGATCTTTTAAAAGCATTGGGTAGTTTTTCAGGAGCCAATGAGATCGGTGGTATCATTGTTTTAGAAATGGAGCGCACCAATTTTGCTATTTCTGAAATAAGCAGGATCGTTGAAAGCAACGACGCCACTATACTTCATTTAAATACGATCATTCATGCAGAGACCGGTATGCTAACGGTTACGCTTCATCTTAATAAAAAAGAGATCGCCGGCGTGATATCAACTTTTGAACGCTACGATTATGATGTTATCTATTATTTCGGAATTGAAAATTTTGAAAATACGATACACAGCAATTACAAACATTTGATGAATTATCTCGACATCTAACATTCATTCTTCTTTAGTACAATTATTTCGTTAATAACAATTACATTTATCCTTTTGCCAAAGGCGAAATTGTGTACCAATGACTGTTTTGAAAAAAATATTTCTCTGCTGTTTTCTCTCACTAACTGTTACTGCCGTTACTGCTCAAAATATTGACAGAGCCGGCAATATTACCATTCACTTACCAGCTGCCATAACAGATTCTTCGGCCAAAATAATGATCAATCAAATTAATGTAAGCGGTAATGGCACTACTAAAGCTTATATTATTTACAGAGAGATCCAATTTCAAAATGGCGATTCAATTACGATAGGTGCTTTGACCGAACAATTACGAGAAGTACGTCAACAGATATACAATACCACTTTATTCAGCGATGTTAAAATTGAAGCAGATTCAATAGGGGATAGAGCGATTGATATAAACATAACGGTAAAAGAACGCAGGTATATTTTTCCAGTACCGATATTTCAAATTGCCGACCGAAATTTAAATGAATGGCTCGTAAAATATAAAGGTGATCTGTCAAGAACAAATTACGGCGCCAAGTTTGTCCACTATAATCTTACAGGAAGAAAAGATCAATTGCGTTTATATTTGATCGATGGGTATACGCGTACTATTTCTTTGGCGTATTCATTGCCGTATGTAAATTCATCACTCACGAAAGGGTTATTTTTTTCAGGAGGGTTATCACAAAGCAAACAGCTTATTTACCAAACATCTTACAACAACAAGGCATTGTATTTTGCTGGTCCAAAATATGCAATTAATAACTGGACAGTGAACGCATCTTATATTCTTCGTAAAAATATTATTTCGCGGCAGTATTTTAATCTAACGTATAATTATTTGAACGTTAATGATTCTGTCATTACAGCAGCATATAATCCAAATTATTTTAAAGATTCTGTCAATTACAAAAGCTTTCTCGACCTTAGCTATACTTATCAATACATCAATGTAAACAATGTCGGCTTTCCGTTAGAGGGAACGACTGCAGCACTAACCATTTTTAAAAGAGGCTTTGGGTTAACGGGCGGCATTAATTTATTTTCGGTTGGAGGATCATATAATAAATATTGGGACTTACATCATGGATGGTACTTTAGTGAACAAACGCAGGCAAAGATCAAATTGCCTTTCGATCAGGCATATATCAACCAACAGGCACTTGGTTATAATGAAACCTATTTACGCGGACAAGAATATTACGTGGTAGACGGCGTAGCTTACGGATTAGCCCGATCAACCTTGAAAAAGAAATTGTTTGTTGTTTCTTTTCCATTCCTGATCAAATCTGTGGCAGAACGTATTCCTTTTGCAGTATTTGCCAAAACTTACGTAGATATTGGCTACTCCTATCTTCCAACAAAATATGAAGCGTACTTTAATAACCGTTTTTTGTATACATACGGGGTGGGAATGGATATTCTTACTTTTTATGATCTAAACCTGCGGTTAGAATACAGTATTGACCAATTAAGCGAAAAGGGGTTATTTTTGCATATCCAGAAGGGGTTATAATAATTATTCAAAAATGAAAATAGCAATTTATAGCAGGGGGATAGAAAATAATCAGCATACCGATATGGAATTGTTGTTGAAAGAGTTGGATGCATATAAAGTAGAAGCTGTTTTTTTTCAGGATTTTTTCAACAAGTTTTATTCGACGGTGAATATGAAAGGAAAGTATTCAACTTTCAATTCTTCTGAAGACCTTGATGATAGTTTTGACTCAATTATTAGCTTGGGTGGTGATGGAACTTTGCTAGATACGGTAACATTGGTGCGCGATAAGGGCATTCCTATTTTAGGGATCAATTATGGCAGACTTGGTTTTTTAGCAAGTATCGGCAGAGAAGAATTGCATTCTGCGATACAAGCCTTGATCAACAGAACCTATGTTTTGGATAAAAGAACATTGCTACACCTTGATGCGGATATTCCTTTATTCGGCGAAACACCCTATGCATTGAACGAATTTACATTACAGAAAAAAGATTCCAGTTCAATGATAAAAATTCACACGTACCTGAACGGAGAATTTTTAAATACTTATTGGGCAGATGGATTGATCGTTGCAACGCCAACAGGTTCTACCGGTTATTCATTGAGTTGTAATGGTCCTATCGTTTTTCCTGATAGCGGAAGTTTGGTGATCACACCTGTTGCACCACACAATTTAAACATTCGCCCTATTATTGTTCCCGATACAACCATTGTTTCTTTTGAAGTTGAAGGAAGAACGGATGAATTTTTATGTACGCTTGATAGTCGCAGGGCAATAGTGCCAAAAGAAGTGCAGATAGCGGTAAAAAAAGAGAAATTCTATATCAATCTTATCCGGTTAAATGAAAATAATTTTTTACAAACGCTGCGCAATAAGCTTTCGTGGGGTCTTGATAAGAGAAATTAAGTAAAGATTAGCATTTCAATTTATATCTTAGCGTAAGCATGAAGCATCGAATCATTATTATTATTTTCACTCTAGTAGCAGCAACAGGTGCCAAAGCGCAGTATACGCATATTGGTGAGTTTGGTTTTACACTCGGTGCTGCGCATTATTTTGGTGATCTAAATCATAATGCAAATATTACACACCCCGGTCCCGCTGTCGGTGGTTATTATTTAAAACAATTCAACGAATATTTAGGTATGCGTGTAAGTGCACATTATGCGCATTTCGGTTACAGTGATTCTTATAGTAAAAATGTTTACCAGCAGGAAAGAAATTTAAGTTTTAAAACAAGTGTTTGGGAGCTAGCCGTTCATGGAGATTTTAATTTTTTCGCTTTTATACCGGGTGATCCAAAGCATTCCTTTACGCCTTTTATAACATTGGGAATTGGTGTATTTGGGTTTGATCCATATACAAATCTTGATGGAAATAAAGTGTATTTGCAACCTCTCGGCACCGAAGGGCAAGATGCTCATTATAAAGGTGAAGATGGCAAAGTACGTAAACCTTATAGTTTAGTAGCCTTGTGCTTTCCTATCGGGATGGGCATAAAATATAATTTAAGCAACGGGGTAAATTTTTCTTTTCAGGTTATTCAACGATTGACTACTACAGATTATTTAGATGATGTTAGTACCACTTATGCAGGCGCATCAAATTTTGCCCCAGGTTCAACTGCAGAAAGATTGCAGGACCGCAGTAACGGACAAGCATTAGGTAAAGTTCCCGGAACACAACGTGGCTGGAGCAAACAAAAAGACCAGTACATGATCGCAGAGATCGGTTTGTCGTTTAATTTATCTAGCAGCTATCAATGCCCGAGAGGGGATTAATTGATTGAGTGATGTGATGATAGACTAATGTGATGATGACCCCCTTCTTTAATTATCACATCTCCAAATTTCCAAATCATCACGTCGGGATCAACTCTCCCAAGCTTTCAACACTTCTTCCGTGTGATTTTTTGTATCGGGCTTATTGATTATTTTTTTGATCTTTCCTTCTTCATCAATTAAAAAAGTAGTGCGAATAGTGCCCATGTAATTTTTGCCCATAAAATTTTTCTCTCCCCAAACACCATATTGTTCAACGATCTTTTGGTCTTCATCAGCGATCAAAGGAAAAGGCAGAGAGAATTTTTTCTCGAATTTTTTGTGGCTCTTTACATCATCGGTACTGATGCCAATTACGGCAAAACCCTTTTTTAATAGGTCAGTATAGTTGTCTCTTAAATTACAAGATTGCGCAGTACATCCGGGTGTATCATCCTTTGGATAAAAATATAAGATCACTTTCTTCCCTTTAAAATCCGCTAAAGAAACTTTTTCTCCGTTTTGATCTACGCCTTTGAATATTGGCGCTTTTTTCCCTTCCGTTAATGTTGTCATGGTCGTATGCTTATCTGGTGAAGTGATATATTTTTTCTGTTTTATTTCCTACATTATCTTCAGCGCTAATTTTTAAGGTATGTGAGCCTCTCGGACAATGCTCATCAAAATTATAAATGTAAGCAAGGTTCTTGTCGTTCGTAAATCGCAACCAGTTGCCATCTAATTCGGCCCTGAAATTTTTAATGTCTTTACTGTTATCGGTAATATCAAACGCCAACCGATGAACTCCTGCACAATTCATGCCGTCATAAAAGCCCAGAGCCTTTATCACAGGAGGTTCTGTATCGCGCAGCAATTTAAAATAACCAAATTCTCTAAAATCAGACTTGTACCAACCATTTTCATATACAGCTTTTGAAAATTCTTTTTTATCTCCCCAATATCTTTCCATCACAATTTTATCTTTAAAAGAGTCGCTCACATTGCCTCTTATTTTTATTGGAAAGTAACCATGCATTGGTACATTGCCATTGTACAATTCAAAAATATTCGACACACCATCAGCAGAATTAGGTGGCAAAACATTGTATTTAAAACGGATAGAATCGTACAAACTTTTTTCTGTCAGGTAAAATGCGATATCGTCATTTTCAAACACATTGATACAACCCGGTAAAAATTCATTCGGGTCTTCATAAACAGCCGAATCATTTTTTTCTTTATCGCTAACAGTCCCCCGTACATTAAATTTTACATAAGATGTATTGCCGTAAGCATCGATCACCGCTATTTTAATTTGGTGCACGCTATCATTACCAATATCAATTACACCGTCACCGCTTATTTCTTTATAGATGCTTTCATTATAGCCGGGCAATTTTGACAAATGTTGCACATAAGGTCCGCCACTATTTTTTAAACGGTAATCAATATGTGCATTTACATCCCTTGTCTGATCGTAACTGATGCTATCAATATCAAAACCCACAACAGGTTTTTCATCATCGTACAATACAGCCTGATAAATACCATTTTGGTGCGTAGAACCGACATAGCGATCATATGCAGTAATGGCGAAACTTACTTTATTGGTATGTTCAATCAACAAAGATGCGGGCGGTGTAAAAACGCCATTCACTTTTCTTAGAGGGTAAATACGGGGTGTTTGCTCGTTGGTGCTAATGCTTCTATCGTACACGGCTAAACGCAATACATCAGGCGGAATATTATCAACGATTGGAAAACCAAACAACAAAGTGTTCAATACTTTATCAGTCTTGGTATCACGGATTTCAAAATGCGTATGCGGACCTTCGGACCCACCGGTACTTCCGCTAAACGCGATGAATTGACCTTTTTTTACAGGGAACAGATTAGCAGGAATATCAATAAAGATCTGCCAGCTCTGTAATTTGTATTGTTGCTCGGTAACATATTTTTCTAAGGCAGGGTTAAACTCATTCAAATGCGCATAAACAGTAGTTAATCCATTTGGATGATTGATATAAATACAACGCCCAAAACCCGAAGGCTCAATCTTTACTTTAGCGATATAACCATCTGCGGCAGCAAAAACATGTTTGTTCTGCACTTGATCTGTCTTACAATCCAACCCCATATGATAATGGTTAGGCCGCAGCTCGCCAAAATTGGCCGCTAAGGCAATAGTGGCATCAACGGGCCATTGAAAATAACCTTTAGGATAATTTTTAACTGGAAAAACCTGGGCCGAAGTCGCAAAACCACCAATTAGTAAACAAAAAGAAAGAAGGGATCTATATAAAGTCATACGTTGCAATTTAAAGAATAGAAGCTAGAAAGAGGCAAGAATATAGAAGTTAGAAGCAAGAAGAGCGCCCTACATTTTACACCCTCTTCCGCACTTCCACCACTAACTGCATAAGCCACCTCTTTTACTCCGGTTCCGACAAAGTCGGAATTGGAAAAAAGGAGCAAAGCGATTTCTTTCCAAAGGCGTAAAAGTAGCGGTGTTGCGGTTACGATGCCCGCCGGCTTGAGGTGAAAACGATTCCACCCAAGGCTGCCAGAAGTAAGGAAAGATTATTTTTAAACCATAACAATTTGGTTCGGTTTTTTAACAGAATTGCACTAATTTTGCCCGCCTCCGCGGCACACTACTTATGCCAAAAGATAATTCCATTCAAACAGTACTAATTATAGGATCAGGCCCCATTGTTATTGGCCAGGCCTGCGAATTCGATTACTCCGGTACCCAGGCTGCCCGCAGCTTGAGAGAAGAAGGAGTAAAAGTGATACTCATCAACAGTAATCCGGCAACAATTATGACGGATCCGATGATGGCAGACAGGGTTTACCTGCTTCCATTAACGGTTGAAAGCATTGAAACGATACTAGCAGAAAACAAGATAGATGCAGTGCTGCCTACCATGGGCGGACAAACTGCGCTAAACCTTTGTAAAGACGCTGATGAAATCGGATTATGGGAAAAATACAATTGCCGTTTGATCGGGGTTGATATTAAAGCGATCGATAAAGCAGAAGATAGAGAAAAATTCCGCCAGTGGATGATACAGATGGAAATTCCTGTTTGTCCGGCAAAAACAGCCAACTCATTTTTAGAAGGAAAAGAATTTGCACAGGAAATTGGTTTCCCGCTTGTGATCAGGCCATCCTTTACATTAGGCGGATCTGGCGGTGGAATTGTATTTAAAAAAGAAGAATTAGACGAAGCACTAAATAACGGTTTAACAGCATCTCCGATACACGAAGTATTGGTGGAAAAAGCAGTTTTAGGCTGGAAAGAATATGAACTGGAATTGCTACGCGATGATAATGATAATGTGGTAATCATTTGTACTGTAGAAAACTTTGACCCGATGGGTGTTCATACAGGTGATAGCATTACTGTTGCGCCTGCGATGACATTGAGTGATACAGCATATCAGACAATGCGTAATACTGCTATCAGGATGATGCGCGCTTTAGGAAATTTTGCCGGCGGATGTAATGTTCAGTTCGCCATGAATCCTAAAACGGAAGAGATCATCGTGGTGGAAATTAACCCGCGTGTGAGCCGCTCCTCTGCGCTAGCAAGTAAAGCAACGGGTTACCCAATCGCAAAGATCGCTGCGAAACTGGCGATAGGCTTTAATTTGGATGAATTGAAAAATCAAATTACCAAATCAACCTCAGCTTATTTTGAACCGGCATTGGATTACGTTATCGTAAAAATACCTAGATGGAACTTTGATAAATTTAAAGGTGCCAATGATACTTTAGGTTTTCAGATGAAAAGTGTTGGTGAAGTAATGGCCATCGGCAGAAGCTTCGCTGAGGCCATTCAAAAAGCTTGTCAGAGTTTAGAAAATGATGCAGTTGGTTTAGGCTACTACGGCAAAAGCTTAATGCATGCAGAAGAATTAATTGAATATATCAAGATACCGAAATGGGACAGAGTCTTTAGAATTAAAGATGCGTTGATGGCGGGCGTTAGTATCAAAACAATTGTTGAAGCAACAGGTATCGACAGATGGTTCATCTACCAGATACAAAAAATAGTCGATTGCGAAAAGAAGATCGCGAAATTCGGATTGAAAACATTGCCGGACGAATTGCTGACTGAAGCTAAATTTTTAGGATTCAGTGATGAGCAATTAGCGCGCATCATGAAAGAAGATGATATCGACAGCGAACAGATCTACGAACGCAGAAAGAAAATGGGCCTGACAAGGGTATTCAAAATGGTGGATACTTGTAGCGCTGAGTTCGAAGCAAAAACACCATACTTCTATTCTACCTTTGAAAACAAACCTGCTACCGCTAATAAATTAGTTAGTAATGAAAGCAAGGTCTCCGATAAGAAAAAAGTTATTGTACTCGGCAGTGGTCCAAATAGGATTGGGCAAGGAATTGAATTTGATTACTGCTGTGTGCATGGCTTATTAGCGATCAAAGAATCGGGTTACGAAGCCATCATGGTGAATTGTAATCCTGAAACAGTTTCAACTGATTTTGACATTGCGGATAAATTATATTTTGAACCGGTATTCTGGGAACATCTGTGGGAAATTGTTGAGCATGAAAAACCTTATGGTGTAATTGTTCAGCTAGGCGGACAAACAGCATTGAAATTAGCAAAACGCTTACACGAAAAAGGAATAAAAATTATAGGCAGCTCATACGACAGTATGGATATTGCGGAAGACCGCGGACGTTTCAGTGATATGCTGAAAGAGTTAGGCATCCCTTATCCAAATTACGGAACGGCATTTAATACCGATGAAGCGATTGAGGTTGCAAAGAAAGTTGGGTATCCTGTTTTGGTTCGTCCGAGTTATGTTTTAGGCGGACAAAGAATGCGCATTGTGTTGAATGATGAAGAATTAGAAAAAGGCGTTTTAAGTTTATTAAAGCATCTACCAAACAATACTATTTTAATTGATCACTTTTTAGATCGTTGCCAGGAAGCGGAGATCGACGGAATTTTTGATGGCGATCAATTCCATGTAATGGGTGTAATGGAACATATTGAACCGGCTGGTATACATAGCGGCGATAGTCATGGTGTATTGCCACAATTCAATTTATCTCCGTTGATCGTCCATACAATGGAAGAGTACGCAGAAAAAATTGCGAGAGCTTTAAAAATTAATGGTTTAATCAATATTCAGTTTGCGATAAAAGATGGTATCGTATATGTGATCGAAGCTAATCCGAGAGCGAGCCGTACAACGCCGTTCATTGCAAAGGCTTATCAAATACCTTATTTGAATATTGCCACTAAAGTGATGTTAGGTTCTGCAAAACTGAAAGATTTTAAATACGAGAAAAAACTAAAAGGCTTTGCGATAAAAGAACCGGTTTTCTCTTTCAATAAATTCCCGGGTGTAAACAAAGAGCTTGGTCCTGAAATGAAAAGTACAGGAGAAGCGATACGCTTTATTAAAGACCTGAAAGATCCTTATTTCAGACAATTGTATAGAGAACGTAGTATGCATCTTAGCAAATAATATTTTAAATAAAAAATCCCAAACAATTTGTTCGGGATTTTTTTATTTAAATCTCAGCACCATCTGCTCTTCAGTAAAATATTTCCCTTTCCATTTTGTTGCATGATGCTCTACGCTGAATGTTTCAAAGCCGAATTTTTCATAGAGTGTTTTAGCAGTTTTATTGCCGGCAATAACAGTGAGGTTGATCTGTTCGATAGTATCGATCTTTTTTACTCTTGCTAGTAATTCCTCAATTAATTTATTGGCTAACCCTTGTCCGCGGAATTTTCTTGCCACCAACATTCTGAATAAAAGCCCTTTGTGGCGCAATTTTTCTCTGTCAATTCCTTCGCGTGCAAAACTTACTACGCCTGCCAGTTCATTATCAACAAAAGCGCCGAGGGTAAAACTATCTTCTTTATCTTTTGTTGGGAATGATAAATTGATATCATCTGCAGGTGTCATTCTAAAACTTTCTTCATCGGCCATCAATCCGGCCATAAAAAATTGTTTGTACAATGATAGTTGTTCAGATCTTATTTCAAGTATGGCGATTATATTTTTCATCAGAATATAAAGTTACGCCGCAACTTCCACAGGTTTTGCAATAACTGCAACTCTTGGTTTTTTAAATTTATGTCTGTGTAAAAAGCGCACATGTAATAAACCGATCAATATGGCAAAAATACCTTCGCCCATTACCGTATTTTGTACGCTGAGGTATTTTGAGATATAGCCGATCACTAAACCACCCAATGGCTGCATACCAAAAAATGCCATGGCATATAAACTGATCACGCGCCCACGCATGGCGGGGTCAACAGTAGTTTGTATCAATGTGTTGGTGATCGTTATTTGCGACATCATACCGAAGGCACCGATCGTTACAAAAAGCAGTGCCAGTGGATAATAGGTCATGTGCGAAAATAATACCAGGCCGGTACCAAAAACAAAAGTGTTGATAGCTAATATTTTTCTAAGGTCCTTGCCAGGTTTTAAAGAAGCTAAAAAGATGGCGCCTGTAAATGCACCTAATCCGATGGCGCTGTCAATGATACCAAATGTTGAAGCGGTTCCTTTAAATATATCTTTTGCATATACAGGTATCAATGTACTGAATGGTAGAACTAACAAACTGATCATGCCCAACATTAAAATTAAAAATCCGATCGATGGTGTTTTCTTAACATACTGTAATCCTTCGCGAAGTTCTCCCAAAACATTTTTAGTTGTGGGCTTTGAAATATATTTCGGCAACTTCATTAATAGCAGCGAACTAATTACCGCAACAAAGCTCAGTGCATTCAATCCAAAACAAACATCATCACCAAAATGTTCAATAGCAAGGCCGGCAATGCCCGGACCTATCAATCTTGATAAATTAACCATGGATGAATTTAATGCCAGGGCATTCGGCAGATCTTTTTTATCATCGACCATATCGTACACCAATGATTGTCGCGCCGGTACATCAAATGCATTTACAATACCCAACAACACACTTAACGATAATATTTCCCAGATAGAATAATGTTTGAAATAAATTAATACCGCTAACATAACGGCTTGTATCATCGATACGATCTGCGTTAGCAAAAGCAATTTGTATTTACTAAAACGATCCGCCGCCACGCCACCAACAAATGAAAATAAGAACGAAGGAAACATGGTGGCGAATAAAGTAACGCCCAGCATGAATTTAGAATGCGTCAATGAATACACTACCCAGCTTACTGCTGTTTTCTGCATCCAAGTGCCGATCAGTGAAATGGATTGTCCGACGAAATATAATCTGTAGTTACGACTTTTAAATGCGCTGAATGTACTAATGTTCATAATTTACTCCTCTTTCTTTTCTATACAAATACTATACTAACTCTTACTCAAAATCAACCAGCCTGGTCAATATGGGCAAACATTTGTGCAATAGCTCTTGTTCTTTTTCGGTACAGGTTGCCTGCAGGGCTTTGTTGAGCCATTGGTCACGTTCATTTCTTACTTTATATAAAACTGTTTGTCCGGTTTTTGATAAGGAGATGATGGCTTTGCGTTTATCTATTGTTGATTCTTTTCTGTTGATATAACCAAGTTCCAGCAAATGGCTTAAAATCTGCGACATGGATTGTGTGGTTATTTTTTCCATTCCGGCTAACTCACTTGGTAATAATTCTTTGTGCTGGTCAAGCAGCGCCATGGTCGATCTTTCAGTAAGTGAAAGACTCATGCTTGTTGCAGATTTGGTGCGAAGCTTTTTAATGAGCCTGGTAACAACGGTTCTAAAATCTGATGCTAATTGTTGGGTTTCCATAATTAAGAAGTAAAACTTGTAAGTTTACCTTACAAATTTACAAATAAATATCAATCTTCCCTACTTTTTTATTTATCGGTAAAATTCAATGAATACTGAGTGGGTACTAAATACCCATAGCTTTTTCGAGGTGATGCACTTCAACGCCGAAGTATTTTTTTGCTGCTTTTATTTTATCGAGCACAATCGGACTTTTGTAAGTCAGCGCATTGTTTTTTATCCCAATGATCATGATATTTTTTGGTGTATGTGCGTCGGTAATAAATTCAAACACTTTTGTTTTGTAGCCAAAATATTCTAATACCATCGCCCTGATAGAGTCTGTTACCATTTCTGCCTGGCGCTCTAAAAAAATACCATGTTTGGTTATAAATTCCACATCATTGGCTGCTTTATGCTTTTCAATCTCACGACGAATTTGTTTGTGGCAGCAAGGCGCTACAACGATAAGATCTGCGTTCGCAGTTATTCCTTTTTGTATAGCATCATCGGTAGCGGTATCACAAGCGTGCAAGGCAATTAAAATATTTGTATCGTTGCTATCGTAACTGCCGATCGTGCCTTCTTCGAAATGTAATTTTTTGAAATTTGAATTGGTAGCGATACTGTTGCAAAGTTTTACCAGGTCTGCCCGAAATTCAACGCCTGTAACCTGCGCGTTCATATTAACAACATTTGTTAAATAATCATACAAAGCAAAAGTCAAATAACCTTTGCCTGAACCCATATCAACAACGTTTAATAATTTTTTTTCGGGAAGCTCTTTTATCAGCGAACTTAAAATTTCTATATAGTGATTGATCTGCCTGTATTTATCCTGTGTTGCTTTAAATACATTTCCCGCAGCATCCGTAATTTTTAATTCGTGGAGGTAAGCTTTGTTATTTGTATCGATCAAACGTTTTTTTTCTTTATCATGTTGCAAAGAAGGAAGATCAGTTTTTGTAGCAGCAATCTTTTTTAAGCTATAGCTTTCATTTTTTGTCTGCTCGATGATCAGATCGAACCCGGTTGTAAAAAGTGTTGCGAATTTGAAATCTTCGCCTAAAGCTTTGGTAATATTTTCCATTGCCTCATGTGTAGAAAAGTTTTTAACGATATCACGGGTCTGATAACGATAGGTAAAGCTTAGCTTTTCTTCTTTCTTTATGAGTATCTTTTTTATGTAGATATTTTTCAGCGCAGGTTCAAGGCCTTTATAGTTGCCTAAGGTGATAGAAACAAAGCTGTTATCGGATAAAGCCTGGTCGATCGCTTTGATAAATGAAATAATAGTATCGCTCGAATTCATGCTTACAAAATTACGCATATATCCCAAATGTTTTTTTCTCTGTTTTGATGATGTTTTCAACTGAAAAAATAATAATCTGTTCCTTATCTTGAAACAGTGCCCCATAAAACTCAAATATCCGTTTGGAAACGCTCGCCATTTATACGTTTACTCGGTCCGGTAATGATCGGCATAATGATAGAATGGTATTGGCAGTTATCAGTACCCATTATCATTTTACAAGTTGCTTGTTTTTTTGCTGCGATAATTCTATTCAACTTTTTACCGATTGGCGCACGTTTTAAATTACAAATAGTACAAGGTGTTAGTATCAATTTGTTATTAATAAGTTTCGGCTTATTTATTACCTGGCAAAAAGATATACGCAATGATAAAAACTGGTTCGGAAATCACTATCAGCAGGGCAATGGATTGATCATTCGAATCGAAGAGCCATTACTCGAAAAAGAAAAGTCGTACAAAGCAAATGGGTATGTTGAAGCGATTGTTCAAAATGATACAATAATATCCTGCAAAGGAAAATTACTGTTGTATTTTTCAAAAGATTCGACAACAAAGCTTTATTACGGAGACGAAATTTATACCTCCCAAAATTTACAGCCAATAAAGAATGCAGGCAACCCCGGAGAATTTAATTATGAACAGTATGCCATCTTCCAACAAGCTCCCTACAATGTTTTTTTAAAAGAAAAAGATTGGGTATTGCTAAATGAAAAAAATGTCAATCCCTTTAAGCAATTTATATTTTCAACCAGGCAATATATTTTATCTGTTCTGCAAAAAAATGTAGGTAATGATAAAAATACAAGCGGAGTTGCAGAAGCCTTGCTCATCGGTTATACAAATGATCTTGATAAAGACGTCGCACAAGCTTACACCAATACGGGGGTAGTACACATCATAGCCTTGTCTGGCATGCATTTGGGATTATTGTATTTAATACTACTGTGGGTGTGCAATGCTATCCCTATCGTAAAAAGATCAAAAGTTTCTAAATTATTTATCATCCTTAGTTGTATTTGGCTGTTTGCATTTTTAACGGGAGCATCTGCATCCGTATTTCGTTCTGCCATTGTATTTACCTGTATTGCTATCGGAAATGCATTCGATAAAAAATCATCTATCTATAATTCATTGGCTGCGTCTGCATTTATTCTGTTATGCTACAACCCTTATTTTTTATGGGATATTGGTTTTCAATTGTCTTATTTAGCAGTGCTGAGTATTGCCATTTTTCAACAGTCGGTTTATAATTGGTTCTATATTGAAAATAAATGGTTGGATAAATTATGGAAATTAATATCGCTAACTTTGGCTGCACAGATTCTCACCTTTCCTATTTGTATTTATTATTTTCATCAATTCCCCGTTTTATTTCTTGTAACCAATTTATTAGCGATACCATTGTCTACCATTATTCTGTTTGCAGAAATTGGGCTAATGACTTTGTCTTGGATGCCATCTATAGCAACAAGTCTTGGTAAAACAATATTTTGGCTCACACTGTTGTTAAATAAAATTATTCTCAAGATCAATGCGCTACCTTTTTCTGTGATCAACAATTTGTCGATCTCACTTTTATCTACCTGCTTATTATATTTGTGTGTGCTGTTTATTTGTGCATGGCTGATGATTGAAAAGAAAAAGTTTTTATATTTTTCTCTGATCAGCTTATTGCTTTTTGTATTGATACTGGATTGGATCTCTTGGGTAACCGCCAATCAAAAGCAACTGATCGTTTACAATATACCACAGCACCAGGCTATAGATCTTACCGAAGGAAATAACTATCAATTTATTGCAGACAGCAGCTTGTCGACAAACACCACATTACAGAATTTTGATTGCAAACCGGCCAGAACATTGTTAAGACTAAATAAAACAGGTGCTTTGCCTTCTTTATTTGCAGCAGGCAATATTTACCAATTCAACGATAAACGCATTATCTTAATAGACAAACCGCTAAATTTCAAACCGCTACCACAAAAAATTGATGTTGATATAATTATCCTCTCCAGATCGCCAAAACTCTCTATCACCCAGCTGGCAAGTGTTTTCAATTGTAAGGAATATGTTTTCGATACTTCTAATAGTTTGTGGAAAATTGACAAATGGAAAAAAGACTGCGATGAGTTACTTTTGCACTATTATTCGGTTCCTGATAAAGGAGCTTTTGTTTTTGATGTAAATCGAGGCACTAACACTAATTATTAATTTAAAATTTGCCCTGTTCAGGGTTAAGACATGAAAAAAATCCAATCAGCATTAATTTCAGTTTTTTACAAAGATGGCCTTGAAAATATAGTAAAAGAACTACACGAGTTAGGTGTAAAAATTTATTCAACCGGCGGCACACAAAAATTCATCGAAGAATTAAATATTCCCTGTATTCCTGTAGAATCGATCACAACCTATCCTTCTATTTTAGGCGGAAGGGTAAAGACTTTACATCCATCTGTTTTTGGCGGTATTTTAGGAAGAAGAGATAATGAAACCGATGTACAGGAAATGAAACAATTTAAAATTCCTGAACTGGATCTTGTCATTGTTGACTTATATCCGTTCGAAGAAACAGTTAAATCAACCACCGATGAAAAGTTAATTATAGAAAAAATTGATATCGGCGGTCCGTCAATGATACGTGGCGCAGCAAAAAACCATAAGATGTGGTAGTGATCGCAGCTAAAAAAGATTACGCGCAATTAGAACAAATTTTAAAAGATCAAAAAGGCGAAACAAGTTTAGAACAACGCCGCGCATTTGCTATCAAAGCGTTTGATGTTTGTACAGGATATGATATCGCGATCTCTAATTATTTTAACCAAACGGAATTCACCAATCCTTTCGATAAAAATAAATCTGTTTTGCGTTACGGAGAAAATCCGCACCAGCAGGGAATATTCTATGGCAACCAGGAAGAGATCTTCGATAAACTACATGGCAAAGAATTATCCTATAATAATTTAGTAGATGTTGATGCGGCAGTGCAGATCATTTCAGAATTTACAGATACAACGTTTGCAATTATTAAACATACCAATGTTTGCGGCATTGCACAAAGGCCAACCGTAAAAGCAGCCTGGGACACAGCTTTAGCAGCGGATCCTGAAAGCGCTTTCGGCGGTGTATTGGTAACCAACGCAACAGTAGACAAAGCAACAGCAGAAGCGATCAACGAAATATTTTTTGAAGTATTGATAGCGCCAAAATTTGATGCAGACGCATTGGCCATCTTACAACAAAAAAAGAACAGGATATTATTAGCGCAAAAGGCGAAGATCGAATCAAAACAACAATTCAAATCTTTATTGAACGGCGTGTTGATCCAACAAAACGACGAAGGCAATTTTAAAGAATGGAAAGAAGAAGGTGGTCGCGAAACAACCGCTGCAGAAAAAGAAGACCTGATATTTGCCAACATTGTTTGTAAGCATTTAAAAAGTAACGCTATCGCTTTAGTAAAAAATAAACAAATGGTAGGCAAAGGGTGCGGACAAACTTCCCGTATCGATTCATTACGCCAATCACTTGATAAAGCAAAGCAATTTAATTTCGACCTGCATGGTGCTGTATTAGCCAGCGATGCATTTTTTCCTTTCAATGATTGTGTGCAGATCGCGCATGCAGCAGGGATAACTTCATTTATTCAACCAGGTGGTTCTATCCGTGATAAAGACTCAATTGATTATTGTAAAGAAAACGGCTTAGCAATGGTGATCACCGGGCTTCGCCATTTTAAACATTAATTTTTTACCAGCATTTATACTTTGCTCAACATCGTTGTGTCACTCACCTGAGCGTCATACCGTTATTGAGCATTTTACTTTCGTATATTTGAAACTAGTAGAAAATACTAAAATCCTAAATATCTACACTTTGACTATATTTGAATCAATAGATTAATATTAAAATTAATGACGAAAATTATTTCAGACGCAGCAATAAAAAGACGAAAATATTGGGTTGCCGAAATCAAAAAATTAAGCGGAAATTTTGGAGATGATTACGATCGTTTAGAAACTGAATTAACGGCAGAGGTAAAAAAATTCGGTATAACGGCATTGATTGATCATTTAAGACTTTGCGGCAGCATTCCTGAATCCTATAGTCATGATTCAAGTGAGGAAAAATTGTATTCTAAATATACAGATTGCTTATTATCGCTAGCATTTACTTCCTTAGGGCTTACAAGCTTAGTTGTAACTGAACGGGCAGACGCTGCCGATGTTGAAGTAGTTGGTAAAAATTACAGTTTTGTAGCCGATGCGAAAGCGTTCCGTTTAAGTCGTAGTGCAAAAAATCAAAAGGACTTTAAAGTTGCAGCTATGCACGGTTGGAAATACGGCAAATCAAATGCAATGGTTGTTTGCCCTATTTATCAGTTGCCTAAAACTTCCAGCCAAATTTATCAAAGTGCAACTGTTAGTGATGTATGCATATTTACGTATTCACACCTTTCTTTATTATTGTGTTATTCACAAATAGCAAACAACAAAAAAAACGCAAGATCTTATTCAGAAAATTTTTGAAATTATTCCTGCTTTAAATCCATCGAAAAATGCAGTTGATTATTGGTTAGCGGTAAATAAAACAATACTTGGATATTCAAAAGAGATTAAAAAATTATGGGATATTGAAAAAATTGCAGCGATGGAATCAATCGAAATTGCAAAAATCGAAGACTTAACCTTTTTGGCTGAACAACGAAAAAGGATAATGTTAATGGGGCATAAAGAAGCATTGCTTGAGTTAATTAAAGTTCACAAAATTGACAGCAAAATAAAGATTATCACTTCAATAACAGACAATGGATTATTCACTATTAATTAAAAGAGATGTCTTCAAAAAGCAAAGTAAATCAAATAATTGAAGGGAATTGTGTAGAAGTAATGAAAGATTTTGAATCTGATTTCATAGATCTTACTGTCACTTCACCCCCATATGACGATCTTAGAAATTATAAAGGATTTGTTTTTCCTTTTCAACAAATTGCACAAGAATTATGTCGGATTACAAAACCTGGGGGTGTAGTAGTTTGGATAGTTAACGACGCTACGATACAGGGTAGTGAAACGGGCACTAGCTTTACTCAAGCATTATATTTTAAAGAAATCGGTTTTAACCTACATGATACAATGATATTTCGTAAAAGGAACCCTATTCCTCAAATTTATAGAAAGCGGTATAATAATGAATTTGAATTCATGTTTGTTTTTAGTAAAGGTGTTGTAAAAACACATAATCCCATTATGGTTGATTGTGTTCATGCGGGCTTAGAATTAAATGGGACAACGTATAAAAATTTTTCTAAAAATATACAAACTCGAGAGAAATTAGCTAAGCCTGTAAAAGACAAAAAAATCAAAGGAAATATTTGGGAATACGTGGTTGGTAAAAAACAGGAAGATCAAGAAGCAAAAGGCCATCCAGCTCCTTTTCCTTGTGAGCTTGCCAGAGATCATATTAATTCATGGACAAATAAAGGAGATATTGTCTTTGACCCAATGTGTGGAAGTGGAACAACATGCAGAGTCGCCGCTGAATCTAATCGGAAATATATTGGCATTGATATTAGTCATGAATATGTTGAAATTGCTAAGAAAAGAATAAAAAACAACGAGATGCAATTGCGAATGATTCTTGAAGAAGAGAAAGCGGCCTATAAAAAAAACCGATTAAAAAAAACAAGAGTTAAAAGTAAAGCTTAATTTCTGCGAAGAAATAAATGGCATATAATATTTACCATGTTCCAATCAGCAATAGAGAAAGCATCCAACTTTACAAAACCAATACATACCATAACCAGAACCTATGGCGGATTGATCATTCCCGGTGCGGGGACATTGTTCTTTGTAAATGATTCAGGGGTAGCCATTACCTGCAAGCATGTTGTAGATTCAATAATTGGCGCTGAAGCTGTCAATGCAAATTTTGAAAAGTTCAAAGCAGAAAGAAAAAAATTACTCAACGATAATAAATACAGAAACAATTTATTAGGGCTCGAGACAAAATACAAATACAATAAAGACGCAGTAGTTCAGCAAAAAAATAATTTTGTAAATTGTTTTGATATGATCAGTGAGTTTACTTGTCATGTTCATCCAACAGCAGATCTGGCAATTATAGAATTTAAAGGGTTCAACAAAATAATATACACTTCACATGCGAGTTTTCTTCGCGATGGATCAAAAATTAGACAAGGAAAATCTTTGTGCCGCATAGGCTTTCCTTTTCCTGAATTCAATAATTTCAAACATAACACGGATACCGATGATATTGATTGGACAAATACAGGCAATGTTAATTCTCCATCTTTTCCACTCGATGGAATTGTAACCCGGTTTATTGGCGATGCTACAAGCATTGTAGGGATTGAATTAAGCACACCCGGATTAAGAGGTCAAAGCGGCGGTCCTTTATTTGATTCGAATGGTACGGTTTATGGAATGCAGTCTGCCACCAAGCACCTGCATTTAGGATTCGAGATCAAAGACCAGGAAGTAGTAACTGATACTAAAAAAATGAAAGTTTCTAATAGTCCGTTTTTACATGTAGGCGTTTGCGTGCATGTTGATACGATCAAAGCATTTTTGAAAGAAAAGAATATTGCCTTTACCGAAACCGATTAATTGATGTTATTTGGTCTTCGGCCAGCCATCAAATATTTGCCCTCCAAACCCAAAATATCGCCGTAATTTTGCACTAAATAAAAGGAGAGAATTTTGCCCGATATCATTCAATTATTACCGGATAATATAGCCAACCAAATTGCTGCAGGTGAAGTAATTCAAAGGCCCGCCAGCGCTGTAAAAGAGTTGCTGGAAAATGCCGTGGATGCAGGTGCCACCGATATCAGGCTGATCGTTCAGGATGCCGGCAAGGCGTTGATCCAGGTGATCGATAATGGAAAGGGAATGACAGAAATTGATGCCCGCATGTGTTTCGAAAGGCACGCTACTTCCAAAATAAAAAATATCGATGACCTGTTCCATATCAAAACCATGGGTTTTCGTGGAGAAGCGTTAGCAAGTATTGCCGCCGTAGCACAGGTAGAATTAAAAACAAAAAAAGCAGAAGATACCGCAGGCACTTATATCGAAATAGAAAATAGCCAGGTAAAAAAGCAAGAGCCGGTTGCCATGGAACAAGGCACCAGCATTGCGATGAAAAATTTATTTTTCAATGTGCCCGCAAGAAGAAATTTTTTAAAAAGCAATCCATCTGAACTAAGGCATATCATTGATGAATTTATTCGCGTAGCAATGTCTTTTCCCGAAGTGTTCTTTTCTTTGAACAGTAACGGACAAGAAGTTTTTCATTTGGAACGCGGCACATTAAAACAACGCATTGTACAAATATTAGGAAATACGTACAGTTCAAAACTAGTAAGTGTACAGGAGAAGAGCGACTACATGAACATTTATGGTTTTGTCGGCAAGCCTGAAACGGCGAAGAAGACAAGAGGCGATCAATACTTTTTCGTCAACAACCGTTTTATCAAAAGTGCTTACCTCAACCATGCCATGACGAATGCTTTTGACGAGATGATCGCGAAAGATAGTTTTGCTATGTATGTATTATTCATTGATCTTGATCCGTCACAGATCGATATTAATGTACACCCCACCAAACAGGAAATAAAGTTTGAGGACGAAAAAATAATTTATGCCTTTGTTCAAAGCGCTGTAAAACATGCACTGGCGCAGTTCAGCGTATCCCCTACTTTAGATTTTGAATTGGATGCAACCATTCAGAGCCTGGATGCAGTGAATAAACCGTTTACGGATGAAAACAAATCTTCGGCATCTTCTTCCTCTTTATTCAAAACATTTACACAAAAGAACCAGGCACATTTTATTGAAAATAAGAGTGAATTAAAGCATTGGAAAGATGTGTATGAGCCGAGCAAGAAAGAAGACTACCGACAACCTGCCACAGACGACCGAAGTGCAGGAATGCCTAACGCGGAACGCTTAACGCCTAATGCAAATACTTTTGAACCGCTACATATATTGCCTTCAGCGTTTAGCATTGAGCATTCAGCATTGCTTCAGTTGCACAACACGTATATCGTTTTACAAAATGATGAAGGCTTTTTATTAGTGCACCAGCAAAATGCGCATGAGCGTGTTCTATACGAGCGCTTTACAACGGCCGTTGCAGGAAAACCTATTGCGACACAAAGGAGCTTGTTTCCTGTAACAATAGAATTAACGCCGGTAGATGTTTTGGTATTGAATGAATTATTATCTGACCTGCATTTTTTGGGCTATCAGATAGAAGCTTTTGGCAAAAATACTTTTGTGATACAAGGCACACCAGCAGACCTTGAACAAGGCAACGAAAAAACAGCGATTGAAAAAATGCTGGAGCAGTACAAGCATTTTAGCAATGACCTAAAATATAGTAAAAGAGAAAAACTGTTGCGTTCCTTAGCGTGGCAGCAAGCTATAAAAGCAGGTACGGCTATCTCACAAAAAGAAATGAAAACATTGTTGGAAGATCTGTTCGCTTGCGCAACGCCAAATATTACACCTAACGGAAAGCCTGTCTATACTACGTTTAAGAAGAATGAGCTGGATAAAATGTTTGGAAGATAGCTAGTATTTTTCTCTGATATTTTCCAGAAACTGTTCAAAAGCTTTTCTTACAGCAACACTTGAACCCTGATAATTATTTACCATAATCGAAAAGATCAGTAGCTTATTCTTTTTAGTAATAATAAAACCGCTTAATGAATTATTATTACTCAATGATCCTGTTTTAGCATAAATAAAACCGCTATCTTTTAAATAATAATTTTTTAAAGAACCTTCTCCGCCTGTTGGTAATATTACTTCCAGTTTTTTTAGACCGAATTCATTTTTCATTTTATTTAAAATGTAAATAAAATCCTGTGGGGTAAACAAATTATAACGACTTAACCCGCTGCCATCAACCCATTTCGGTTTTTGTGGAACATCTTTAAGATCTTTATTTAATAAAGTATCGATCATATCCTCGTCACTCATATATCCCAGA